>JAAYLY010000081.1 GCA_012521625.1 Tissierellia bacterium
GATCCAACTATAACGGATAAACTATTGACTATGGTACCTAACATCTCATCCACTCCTTATGTAGTTAGCTGCTTTTAAGTATAATTAATAGGATACAATATTTGTGGAATTTTTACCAGTATTTTATTGGAGTAAAGTATGAAATTTTTAAATTCCTTTTCCCATATGTTGACAGTAATTTTCTCTTAATATAAAATATACATTAGCACTCAATCAATTTAACTGCTGATAAACTTAGCTAAGGAGTCGATGTAGGATGGAAAAGAGACAATTTAAAGCGGAATCTAAGAGGTTGTTGGATCTAGTCATCAATTCTATCTATTCCAATAAGGAGATTTTTTTGCGTGAACTTATATCCAACGCCAGCGATGCCCTTGATAAGATGTATTACAAGGCTTTAAGGGATAAGGATATAGCCTTTAATAAGGATGACTTTTATATAAAGGTATCTATTGATAAGGATAAGAGGACCCTGACTGTGGAGGATACTGGCATCGGTATGACAGAGGAAGAGCTGGATACCAACCTAGGTACCATAGCCAAAAGTGGTTCCTTTGCCTTTAAACAAGATAATGAATTAAGTGATGAAATAGACATAATTGGACAATTTGGCGTAGGCTTTTATTCAGCCTTTATGGTAGCAGACCAGGTTACGGTAATTAGCAAGGCCCATGGGAGTGACAAGGCCTATAAGTGGGAATCTAGGGGTGTTGATGGATACACTATAGAGCCTGCTGAAAGAAAAGAAAGGGGTACTACTATAATCCTAAAACTTAAGGAAAATAGAGAAGATGAAGACTACGATCAATACTTAGACCAATATAGGATTAAGGCTTTGATAAAGAAGCATTCCGACTTTATCAGATATCCTATCAAGATGGATATGGTAAGTAGGAAGCCTATAGAAGGAAAAGAAGGGGAATATGAGGAAGTTGTTGAAGAAAAGATCATCAACAGCATGGTTCCCATCTGGAGGAAGAACAAAAACGAACTAACGGAAGAAGATTATAAGAATTTCTATGCTGAAAAGCATTTCGGCTTTGATGAACCCCTAAAGCATATCCATCTAAGCGTTGATGGTACCTTAAGGTATGACGCTATCCTCTATATTCCAAAAGAAGCCCCCTATGACTTCTATACTAAGGAATATGAAAAGGGGCTAGAATTATACTCCAGCGGTGTACTTATAATGGAAAAGTGCCCAGACCTGCTACCCGATTACTTCTCCTTTGTCAAGGGGGTAGTAGATTCAGAAGATTTATCCCTAAATATATCCAGGGAGATGCTGCAGCATGATAGGCAGCTTAAACTAATGGCCAATAGGATCAAGGACAAAATCAAGGACGAGCTTAGTAAGATGCTTAAGAATGAAAGGGATAAGTATGAAGAGTTCTTCAAAGCCTTTGGCCAACAACTTAAATACGGTATCTATGCTAACTTTGGAGTTAACAAGGATGAACTTAAGGACCTTTTGATCTTCTACTCCGCCAAGGAAGAGAAGATGATAACATTAAAGGAATATGTGGACTCCATGCCTAAGGAGCAGGAGAATATCTACTATGCTACCGGTGAAACAATAGAAAGGTTAGAGAGATTGCCTCAGGTTAACTTCGTCAAAGAAAAGGGCTATGATGTACTCTTCTTTACCGATTATATAGATGAATTTGCCATCAAAATGCTCCATGAATATGAGGGTAAAAAATTTAAATCCGTCTTAAGCAGCGATTTAGAACTGGGAGAGGAAAAGGAAGCTAACGAAGATTACAAGGAGATCTTCGATTATATGAAGGAACACCTGAAGGAGAGGGTTAAGGCCGTAAAGGGCACAAGGAAACTACAGGACCATCCCGTATATCTTACTAGCGAAGGGGAGTTATCCATCGAAATGGAGAAGGTCCTTAGCCAAATGCCTGATGGTGCCCACATAAAGGCTGACAAGGTATTGGAGGTAAATACCAACCACAAGGTCTTTGAGAAGCTTAAAGACGCCTATGAGAAGGATAAGGACAAATTTAAGCTCTTAACAGACCTACTATATAACCAAGCCCTTTTAATAGAAGGACTTCCTTTAGAGGATCCGGTGGAGTTTAGTAATAATATTTGGCAGTTATTATAATGTAGATTATGTGTAGATTTTAATACAAAGCTACATTTTAACAAAATCTAAGATTGGAATTTCTCCCAATTTAATGTTTTATATCTACTTAGAAGCACCTCCTTAATAATTTATTATAAATGCCAACTGGATTGTAAATGCTAAATATCCAGTTTTAGACACAATAAAAGGGACATTACTGTCCCTTTTATTGTGTTTATTATTTTTATTGTATTTATATGGTAGCCTATATTAATACCATTCCCTATATCTAAAACCATTACCCTTATGTGAATCCTTATATTAATACCATCCTCTTAACTTCATCGCATCGGCAACCTTCTTAACGGAATGCATATAGGCAGCTTTTCTCATACTTACATCGTATTCTTCTTTGATTTTCCAAATATCATTAAAAGCATTTACCATGGCTATTTCTTGCTTTTCTACTACCTCTTCCTCTTCCCAATAGTAGCCATATAGGTTCTGTACCCATTCAAAGTAGGATACGGTTACTCCACCTGAGTTAGTTAAGATATCTGGAGTTAATGGAATACCCCTTCTTTCTAAGACCTCATCTGCCTCTGGTGTAGTTGGGCCGTTGGCTGCCTCACAGATAAGTTTTACCTTCAACTTCTCTGCTATATCCTTAGTTATGGCATTTTCCAAGGCCGCTGGTATCAAGATGTCCACTTCTAAATTCCAGAAGTCATCTAGGCTTATTAATTCTGCCTTTGGATATTCTAGGAAATTCCTATTGCCCTTGGTATAGAAGTGGTCGTATAGGTCATCAAAATCCAAGCCATCCTTATTATAGATAGCATAAGTACCATGGCTTGGCGTCCATTCGGCTAGGGCCACCACCCTAGCTCCTAGGTCTTGAACGTTTTTAACGGTGTAGCTACCTACATTGCCAAAGCCTTGAACTGCTACTGTAGCACAATTAATATCTATGCCATACTTCTTAGCAGCCTCCCTCATAATTACCGCTACTCCAAAGCCTGTTGCTTCGCTTCTTCCCTTGGAGCCGCCCCATTCTACCGGCTTACCAGTTATAACCCCCAGGTCATGATTACCCGTTAACTTAATATACTCATCAACCATCCAAGCCATAACCTGGCCATTGGAGCCTACATCTGGGGCTGGAATATCTATCTTTTCTCCCAGATACTTATATAGGCCTCTTACATAACCCCTTGAAAGCCTCTCCAATTCTCCTTGGGAAAGGCTTGTAGGATCAACCGCTATTCCACCCTTTGCTCCACCGTAAGGGATACCAGTTACACAGCACTTAAAGGTCATCCAGATGGATAGGGCCTTAACTTCATCTAGGTTAACTGCAGGATGGAACCTGATTCCGCCCTTACCTGGCCCGATTGCTTCATTATGTAGGGACCTATAGCCTTTAAAGACCTTAACTGAACCATCATCCATCTTAACTGGTATGGATATTTCTATTACCCTTTGTGGCTCCTTAAGTAATTCATATACTGCCTGGTCTAGTTCCAAAGCTTCACATGCCAGCTTCACCTGCTTTTGTGCACTTTCCAATGGGCTTAAATTTTCCTTTGTCATATTGATTCCTCCATCATTAAATTTATAAATCTTAGCTATTTAATTATAGATGTTGGTATTTATATATAGTATTTAGTTAGGACGAATATTCGCCCTAACTAAATAAGACCATTAAGTAACATCTCTTACATACTGCCCTAGGATCATCTTATATTTATTCATATCCCTTTCACTTGGAGGCATAACATCTTTTAACTTATATTCTAAGCCAAGTTTTTTGTAAGTCTCAAAGCCAGTGAGTGATGAAGGTAGCAATTACTTCCTTCATTACCTCTTCTACCGCCATATCCTTATCATATATTTTACCAGATGCTTCCTGGATTTCAAAGGATTGCCCTTCTGCTTAAACATCCCATCCACAGTATACTTATAAATAAAAAGTAGGCTTATAGCCTACCTTTTTTATTTTCCTATTCCTAATTCCCTAGCATAATAAAATAAATACTGCTGGGCATAGCCTGCCAGCTTTCCAAATTTCTTATGGCCATATTCTTCTATCTTCTTATTATTGGTATTCTTTTTTAAATAGAAGTGCTCCATTACCCGCCTAACCCATACGTCTACTGGAAAGGCGTCTACCTTATTAAAGGCAAATAAAAGTATACAGCCTGCCACCTTAGGTCCTACCCCTGGTAGTTCCATCAAAGCCTTCTTACCCTCATCAGGACTTAAATCCCTTATGCCCTTTAGGTCTAATTCTCCCCTATGGATCATCTTACTACTTTCCACTATCCTTACATCCCTAAAGCCTACCCTGCAGATTTCCCTTAAATCCTTAGGATCTGCCTTGGATAGTACTTCCGCTGTTGGAAAGCTATAATAGTCCCCTTCTATCCTTTCACCATAGTTTTGGGCTATTAAATCGATTGATTTCTTAATACGGGGTATCTGATTATTGGCTGATATTATAAAGGATATGGTAGTTTCAAAGGGGTCTTGATTTAGTATCCTTAAGCCTTGTCCAAATTCTGTAGCTTCCTTAAGGATAGGATCCTTGGATAATTCCTCCTTTATGGCCCCATAATCCCTTCCTAAATCGAAGTAGTTATACCAGATAGTATTAAAATCCTCCATGTTGGTATTGGATAGTATGATGTCTCCATCTTCTTTTTTGACGTTTAAAACCCTATTAAAGGCTACGATGGTATAGCTATTATCCTCTTCTAGGTTCCATCTAAAAGCTTGTCCACATTCAAATATATCTTTAGGGTCGAAATCCCTTATATCCTTTAAGATTATCCTAGCTTTCTCTTCAATTATATGATAATTCATCATCTACTCCTTACTAATAAATAATGCTTTTATTATATCATAAGACTATTTCCTAATAAAAGCTTCTAATTTTGGTAAAGAAAAAACTCATCTATTTTTAGATGAGTTTTGATGCTAATTTTTCTTCTCTTCTGCTTCCTTTTTAAGCCCTTCATTCCTCTTTAAGAAATAGGATAGTGTAAATAAGCTTTCGCTTAACCTAACGCTTTCTAAGGTTACATCTTCTGGTACAATCAAATCTATAGTTGCAAAATTCCAGATGGCCTTAACTCCCGCCCTAACATAGATGTCTGCAACTTCTTGAGCTATTTCCTTAGATGTAGTGATTATACCGATCTCTACCTTATTTTCCTTGATGAAATCCTCTAATTCATCTAAGGGTCTCACATCCATATTTCTCTTGGCATGTCTCGTATTGTCAGGATTTATATCAAAAACTCCAATAATATTGAAGCCTGCTCTTTTAAATCCTCTGTAATAATATATTGCATGGCCGAGATTTCCTGCCCCTGTTATTACCACATTATACTCTCTATCTAAACCAAGTATCTTTCCTAATTCATTATATAATTCTTCTACATTATATCCATAACCTTGTTGGCCAAATCCACCAAAATTATTTAAATCCTGTCTTATTTGTGATGCGGTATAGCCAGTTAAATTGCTTAATTCTTGAGAAGAAATCCTATTAACACCCTTATCTAATAATTCTCCTAAATACCTATAATAAATTGGCAATCTTCTTATGACTGTTATGGAAACTTCATTTTTAGCCATTATTACTTTCACCACCGAATCAATTAGTTAAAATCGTATCAATTATAAATTATAGCATTATATAGGAAAATAGTCAATTTGCATATGCAGCTTTTAGAATATTTCTAATTTTATTTGTAATACTATAAGGAGAGGAGTGATGAATATGGCAAGTAAAGAACAATTAAATAAAATTGCTATCTTTTGCGATAAGTACCGTAACAAAAATAGGGCTTCAGATGGGTCATTAAAAATGAGCGCCCAGGAAGAAAGGAAGAGCTGTACTAATTGTACCCATTTTACAAAGGATCATACCTGTGAACTGAACCTAATCGATAAGGTCTTATCTTCCTTAGCCATGGAAAATGAACTTAAATCATAGGACTATGAATAGGGTGGTTTTTTTGATACAATTGTACTGACATATAGTTTAGGGGGATTTAAATGTTAGTACTTTCATGCAGCAACATAACTAAATCCTACATCATAGATACCATCTTAGAGGGTGTTAGCTTCACAGTAGAAGACGGTGATAAGGTAGGCCTAATAGGCCCCAATGGATCAGGAAAGACCACCCTATTCAACATCTTAGCTGGTGAAAGCCATCAAGATAGTGGGGATATATATATTCAAAAAGATTTAGTAATAGGATACTTAAAGCAACACGTTAAGATAGATAGCGAGAAAACCTTATATGAAGAATGTCTGGAAGTATTTGACTATCTAATTGAAATGGAAAAGTCTCTAAGGGAATTAGAAGAGGAAATTTCTAACCTTAGTCTTAAGGGAGATAGTGATGAGCTAGATAAGCTGATGAATAAATATGCCAATCTGTCAGAAAGGTTCAACGCCATAAATGGATATGGTTTTAAATCTGAAATCAAGGGTACGCTATTAGGATTAGGGTTTAAAGAAGAAGATTTCCATAAGGAGGTTAATCTATTAAGCGGTGGACAGAAATCCAGATTAGCCTTGGGAAAGCTTCTTCTTCAAAAACCCGATCTTTTATTGCTAGACGAACCTACTAACCATCTAGATATAGAGGCTATAGATTGGCTGGAGAAGTTTTTAAAGGATTATAAGGGGGCAGTCCTTATCATATCCCACGACAGGTACTTCCTAGATAATGTGGTCAACAGGATCTTTTATTTAGAGAATAAAAAAATAACTATCTATAACACCAACTATAGTAAATTCATGGAGCAGAGGAAGAAGGATTTAGAAGTCCTTAAAAAACAATATGAAGACCAGCAGCGGGAGATTAAAAGGCAGGAAGAAATCATAGCTAGGTATAAGAACTATGGAAATATAAGGTATATTAGGCAGGCCCGCAGCAGGCAGAAGATGCTTGATAAGATGAAGCTAATAGATAAACCTGTAGAAAATAAAAGATCTAAAATTAGGTTTGAGCCAGAGATTAAATCCGGTAGGGACGTTTTAATGGTTGAAAACCTAAGAAAGGGCTTCGACGATTTTACCCTGTTTCAGGATATTAACTTCAATATTTACAGGGGGGAAAAAGTCGGCCTAATTGGCCCTAATGGTGTCGGCAAAACCACCCTCTTTAAAATCCTACTGGGCCAAATGGATTACGATGAAGGTAGGATTATAAAGGGAACCAATGTACATCCTGCCTACTTTGACCAGGAGATGGCTAACCTCAACCTAGATAAGACGGTTATAGATGAAATATGGGATGAATATCCAAAGCTGACCTATTATGAAATTAGGACTATTCTTAGTCAGTTCCTCTTCCTTGGTGACGATATATTCAAGGAGATAGCTGACCTAAGTGGTGGTGAAAAGGGTAGATTAAGTCTACTTAAACTCATGCTTTCCAAAGCCAACTTCCTATTGATGGACGAGCCTACTAACCATTTAGATATTGATTCTAAGGAAGTATTAGAGGATGCCCTTTTAGATTATGAGGGTACGGTCTTGGTCATCTCCCACGACAGGTATTTTTTAAATAGGGTAGCTGATAAGATCTTGGAACTTACTGAAGATGGAATCCAGGAATATCTGGGTAATTACGATTATTATTTAGAAAAGAAAAATGAAGTCAACTATGAGGAAGAGGATGATCAGGCTAAGACTAAAACACAAATCAAGCTAGAAAGAAAGAAGGAAAAGGAATTACAGGCTAAGGAAAGGGAAAGGAAGAAAAAAATCGCCAAATTAGAAGAAAGAATAGCAGACTTGGAAGATTCTATAGAGGAGATAGATAAGCAATTATACGATCCTAAGATATATGAAGACCACCAGCAGGTTGTAGAACTAAATCGAAAAAGGGAAGAATTACAAGCTAGCTTGGATGAATTATACGAAGAGTGGATATTATTAGTAAATTAATAATATCCACCCTTTTTTTAATACTTACACACAATCTCCACAGACTTATCCCCAGGAAGTTGTGTGATATATAAGGTTTTCC
>JAAYLY010000007.1 GCA_012521625.1 Tissierellia bacterium
CTTGGCCAAATTCTAATTCATCCTGAGGATTTAATTTAACATTCCTCAACCTGGCTATGGCCAATGCCCTAGACCCGTCCCCTTCTGGGGAATCATAATCCTTACCTGCTAGGATCTTGCTTGCTTCTAGTTCTTGGTTTATAGCCAATGAAGAGGCTGGATCGTCCCCATAGGTAAAGATATTGATATAATTATCAACTGGGTTGCCAGCAGTATCATGGGTATGAACGTAGTTTATGGCATCTGCCATCATCTTAGCAAAGTCATTTAGTTCCTTTATACTATCCTCTATTACATCCAGGCCTTCAGTATTGCCTTGGATCTTTCCTGAGCTTATGGAGTCGGAAAGTCTTATGTCTAAGCCTTCCCCTTCCTTGTTAGTAAAGATGACCTTGCCTACTAATCTATTTACCATGTCTGGAGTAATATCTATAGCCTCTTGGCCTTCTATCTCCAATAGCTGCCTAATTCCATTTTCATCCATAGTAATGACTTGGGATTCCCTGCCGCCGCGGGAAATATTGATACTGTATCCGCCATTTTCGTTGGCTTCTATTTCAGTAATTACACTTAGCTCATAGACCTCTTGTCCACCGGTAGCTAGTAAGTCTATCTGGCCGTCGGCAGTTTTAATGCTTACCCTGCCAAAGGCATCGAAGGTGGCCCTAAAGTTAGCTATGGTTGCTAAATCATGGAGCATCAGGTCCCTTTGGTCCAGTAGGTCGTTAGGTACCTGGCTGCTGGATGCTATATTATATATCTGGTCGTTTAAGGCAGCTAACTTTTCAACTATGGAGTTAAAGTCTAAGGCATTCTTTTCAAGCTGGGTTACCGTTTCATCCTTCAGGGAGTTTATCTGCTTGGCCATATGGTTTATAGTCTCAGCTAAGGCCCTGGACTTTTCTACTACGATGGTTTTAGAAGTTAAGCTTTCTGGGTTCTTACTCAACTCCTGCCAGGAATCGAACATCTCCCCTAGGTAGAAGTTTAGCCCAGTATCAGAGGGTTCATTGAAGATTACCTCCAACTGGTCGATAACCTGGGATTTGGCAGTATAGGTTTCCAGTTTGGAAGTTTCATTCCTTATCTGCTTAACCACATATTCATCCACAATCCTATTGATGGAATCCATCTTAACCCCAGTTCCCAGCTGGCCAACGCCCCCTAATTTATAGGCCATGTCCGCCTTTAATTCCACCCTCTGCCTGGAATAGCCCCTGGTGTTGGCATTGGCTATGTTGTGTCCTGCCGTATGGAGGGATGTCTGCTGGGCCATTAGGCCCTTGTTAGCCGTATTTAGTGTATTAAACAATCCTGTCATAATCTCACATCCTATACCGATTGGTCTATTATGCTGATATTCTTGTTTACCTCATATTTACCGTCTGCTGAATAGGTGTTGGAAAAGCTATTTAGGTTATTAGATATGGCCCTTAGCATGGCATTTTGATAGCTTAAGGCCTGGTTAGTAAGTAGTAGGTTTAACTCCTGTAGGGTATTGATCTCCTCAATTAGTTCCATAGCCTCCTGGGAGCTTTCCACATCTAAGCCCTTGAACTCCCTTAAGACCTCCAGCTGGTCTTTCTTCCTCTCTACTATATCTGCAATTACTTCCCCTTCATTCTTGACTAGGGCCCTCTTTTCCTCCTCCAGTAGGTCCCTGATGGTCTTTAGGTGCTTAATCAAGGCCTTATAGGATTTCATCTAGCTCACTACCTTCCTGGTCCTCTATGACCTCTAAAATTCTTTCAGCAATTTTTTCTGTAGAAAGCTGGTAGCTGCCAGAAAGAACGTCTCGCCTTATCCTTTCAACCCTCTGGCTAAAGCCCTCATCCTTGGCCTCATTTATCCTTTCCACCAAGGCCTTAGCCTCATCTGAGATCTGAACCCTTACTGCATCTTGGGCTTCCCTATTTCTTACAGGCTTATTTTCCTTCCTTATGCTATTTTCCAAATACTTATCATAAATATTATTGACCCTATCAATTTTCATAAGATTACTCCCCTTAAAGTCTTTACTCTCTATATCGGAGGCTATTTATATTTATTAAGCTTTTATAGATTTTTTACCCTCTGTTCCTTGCTTAAGATATTGGTAATCCTAACTCCGAAGTTCTCGTTGATGACCACCACTTCCCCATGGGCGATTAGTTTTCCATTTACATAGATCTCCAAGGGTTCATCGGCTAACTTATCCAACTCCACTATGGAGCCGTTGCCGAAGGATAGGATTTCCTGGATGGTCTTCTTGCTCTTGCCAAGGACTACGCTGAACTCTAGGGGTACGTCCATTATTAGGTCTAGATTTCTAGGTGGCCTTACCTCCTGCCTTTCCTCCTCTAGATTTGGAAATATTGGCTTTTGTACCTGGACCTTCTCTTCAACCCTTGATCTTTCCTGTCTCTCTGCCATAATAGCCTCCTCATACCTTTCTTTAGGCTGCTGGTGTACTACTGGCTCTACTTTTTCTACTCTCTCTACTTCCTCTTCTAGCTTTTCTTCCTTATACTCCACCGGTCCTAGCATGATGTTGATGACATCTTCCACCGTCTCCATGGTAAAGACCTGCATAATTTCACTCTTTATAAGCCCTTCCACATCCAGGTTGAAGGAAATCCTACAGACCCTTCTTTCCTCCTCCATCTCCTGGATTTCTTCCTTAATACTTGAATCCCATACCTCCACATGGGGGGGTAGGATGTCAATGGGCCCACCTAACATGGTGGCCATGGAGGTAGAGGCAGAGCCTATCATCTGGTTCATGGCTTCCCCTACAGCACTAAGTTCCAGCTCCGTAAACTCCCTACCTTCAACATCTCCCTGCCCACCCATCATCAGGTCGGCTATGATGAGGGCATCCTGTATATCCATCATCAGTAGGTTGTCCCCCTTTAGGCCGGACTTAAATTCGATCCTGGCAACTACCTTGGGAACGGAGCACTCCTCTATAATCTGACTAAAGGTAACCTCCGATACCCTAGGGGTGGTAATAAGTACCCTTCGATTTAAGATGGAGGAAAGGGTAGTTGCGGCTGTGGACATGGAGATATTGCCGACTTCACCAATAATATCCTTTTCCGTGTCGGAAAGTAGGTTTTCTTCTTGATTGACACTTTCCCTCATCAATCTATCTATTTCTTCTTGAGACAATACGTCTTTACTCATACTCAACATCCTCTTCTATATATTGTAATACTTGTACTGCCAACTTAGAATTGACTTGGCCTGGCTTTACAAGAAAATGTAGCTTGTCCTCCACATACAACTTCAGTGGTTCTGTAATCTTCACATCCAGTTGGAGGATATCTCCCACCTCCAGCTGTAAAAAGTCGTCTACGGTAATTATGGATTTACCCAAAACCACCTCTAAGTCCACTGGACAGGTCAAGATCCTATCCTTTATCAGCTCCTGGCTGTTGTCGCCTGCATCCTTCTCAAAGTCGAACCAGTTCTTCATGCTCAGCTTATCCGTCACATTTTCAAAGGATACGTATGGGATACAGACGTTCATAAAGCTCCTATTGTCTAGCACCTCTATGATAAAGCTCATGAGGACCACCGGCTCGTTGGGGGACATATTCTGTACCAGCTGGGGATTGGTCTCTAGGGAATCTAAGCTGGTCTCCATCTCTATAATGTCCGCCCAGGCTGCCTCAAAGGCCCTCAGGAAGCTGTAGACTATCTCCTCTAAAACTCCCAGTTCAATATCCGTAAACCTCTCCTTGTTGCTAGGAAGGGCGGTAGTAGGGCTTTCTGGCCCCCCTAACATCAGGTCTATGGCTTGGACGCAGAACTGGGGATTGACCTCCAGGATCTGGATCCCCGTCAGGGGCTTGGACTTAAAAAGGGCAAGTAAAGTAGTCCTAGGGATGGAACGGATGAATTCATCATAGCTTATCTGTTCCACTCCACCTAGGGTAATCTTGGCATTGGTCCTTATTTGGGTAGATAATAGATTGCCTGCGATTTTAGAGAAGTTCTCAAATACCATATATAGGGTATTGATATATTCCTTAGACAGCTTAATAGGCCTTCTAAAATCATAAGACCTTACCTTATCCTTTTCCTTCTCCTCCATTACCGTTTTCGAATCCAACTCCCCAGCATCTAAGGCCTGGAGGAGTGCATCTATTTCCTGTTGCGATAATACCTGTTTCACCTTCATCCCTCATTTTCAGTAAGTAGCTTCTCTAAATCAATTACGTTTACTATATAATCCTTCATCTGGACTATGCCTAGTAATTCCGCCTTCATATCCTTTTTAAACCTTCTGACCATATTTTCCTCGATTTCCCTAACTCCTATAATCTCCTCCACCAAGAGGCCGATCTTTTCCTCCTGATGGTTGCAGATGATGATGTTGTTGTACTCCAAGGGCGCATCGACCTTTAAAAGGCTGGCTAGGTCTAAGAGGGTAACTACATAACCCCTTAGGTTGATTAGGCCTGTAACCCAGTCAGGGGCATTGGGCACCCTGGTATAGTCGGTGTATTTAGTTATCTCCTCCACCGAATCGGTCCTTAAGGCATAATACTTATCCAACAACTTAAAGATTATGATTTGCATCTTATCCATCTCCATTATTTAATCGCCTTGTTTAAGGATTGGATTACCCTATCATTCTCGAAAGGCTTTACGATGAAGTCGATGGCCCCAGCCTGGATGGCATCCATTACCATGGACTGCTGGCCCATGGCGCTGCACATGATGATCTTAGCTTTTGGATCTATCTTCATAATCTCCTTTAAGGCCTCTATGCCGTCCATTTCAGGCATGGTTATATCCATGGTCACAATATCCGGCCTTTCAGATTTAAACTTCTCAACGGCCTCCATACCGTTTTGGGCTTCTGCCACTACTTCAAAGCCGTTTCTTTCCAATATATCCTTCAGCTTCATCCTCATAAATAATGCGTCATCTACTATTAACACTCTTTTAGACATATTCATTACCCCCATTATATACCTATATAGTTAAATAAAGCTTCTATGACTCCCGGTTCAGGGACTAGATAAAGTGAACCTTCTATCTTATCGTCTTCATAGTAAAATTCATTCTTCACAATTAAGATGTTTTCATCATACTGCTCAGCTTCCATATAGAGACTGCTTAAGATGGCGCCGAACATATCTATGGTAAACTGCGGCACCGTAGTTATCAGATTAGATGGTACTATCTTAGTTAGGGCATTTACATAGGAACTAACTAAGATGTTGACCAGCTCCTTAAGGGCTGAAATCCTAACTTCCTCATTTAGGGTAAGATTATCGGGCACCATCATGTTAATAAGCTGGATGGCGCTTTTTTGGGAAACTACGAAGAGAAAATAGCCCCTGGCATCCCCCAGCATCTTCATCAGGACAGCATTTACCATGGTATCCTCCTCCATTATGGTGGAAAAGATGTCCTCATAGTGGAGGATGTCCACAGTGGGCACGCTCATCCTAACAGGCTTGTTTATCAAGTAAGATATGCTGGTGGCAGCATTGCCCCCTCCAATATTGGCCAGCTCCTTCATCACATCCAGCTGTAAGGCGCTATATTTATCACTCATCTTCCTTCTCCTCGCTACATAAATTGCTTATATCCAGTATTAGGGTTATGTCCCCATTGCCTAAGATGGTGGCACCTAGATATTCCTTCAATCCCTTAAGTACGCTGCCTAACTTCTTTATTACTATCTCCTGCTGGCCTATTAGTTCATCAACTATTAGGCCGTAGTACTGGTCTCCCAGTAGGACGATGATGATGTGGCTGCCCCCATCTTGGGATTCTAAATTCAACTTCTCATTGACCCTGACTATGGGGATAGCCTTATTCTTATATATATAAATCTCATCGCCGTGGGTACTGATGATGTCCCCTTCATTTAATTTGATGACCCTTTCAATAACCCCTAGGGGTAGGGCGAAGGTCTCGGGACCTACCTTAACTAGCAGGGCCTGGATGATAGACAGGGTCAAGGGTAGCTTAATCCTAAAGGTGGTACCCTTACCCACCTGGCTGATTACATCTATCTCCCCGTCCAGGCTTTCGATCTTCTGCCTGACCACATCCATGCCTACCCCCCTGCCAGAGACGTTAGTCACCTCTTTGGAGGTGGAAAAGCCCTGGTTGAAGATGAGGCCGATTAACTCCTTATCGCTTAAGCCCTGGACATCTATGCCCTTTCTAATGGCGCTTTCCTTGATGGCCTCAGGGTCTATACCCTTGCCATCATCCTGGATGGTGATGACCACCCGGTTACCCTCCTGGTAGGCGGAAAGCTTGATGGTACCCTTCCTAGACTTACCTAGGGCCTCCCTAACTTCAGGGGCCTCGATACCGTGGTCGGCAGCATTCCTAATAAGGTGGACCAAGGGCTCACTTAATTCAGAGACTACGGTCCTATCTAGCTCCGTATCCTCCCCTTCGATAATCAGCTCAATCTCCTTATTTAACTCCCTGGACAGGTCCCTAACCATCCTAGGAAACCTGTTTAAGACCACATTGACCGGCTGCATCCTGATCTTTAAAACCAGGTCCTGCAGCTCTGTAGTGATCCTGGCCACCTGCTCCAGGGGCTCGTTTATGTCAGTAGACTTAATATCCTTATATACATTTTCCAGCCTGGTCCTGTAGATAACCAGCTCAGACACCAGGTTCATAAAGCTATCTAACCGCTTTAAATCCACCCTGATGTACTGGTTCATGCCAGAGCTTAAGGGCCCAGTAGTAGGCTTGGAATCATCAGTCTTTTCCTCTACCTTAACCTTTTCTTCCTTGCTTTCAATTGTATCCAAGTCCATATACTTTTTCAATTCCTCAACCTTGACAGATTTAATTTCTAAATTATCCTCTACCATGGCCTGGACCTTATCAGCTTCCAGCTTACTGATATATATTAGTTTAAATAGGTTATCAAATTCGCCACTTTCTAAAACTTCCGTACTAGGATTGGACTGGATAATCTCCCCTTCCTTTTCCAGGCCGTTAATAATCACATAGGCCCTGGCCCCCTTTAATAGGCAGTCCTCAGCCAGCTCCACCTCTATGGCATAGGCCTTAAAGCCGTGTTCATAGGCATAGTTAATCAGGTTTAAATCTACATCGCTAATGGCTGAAAGGTCGGCTGTAGGTGTTTCAGCTTTTTTAGCTACCTCTTCTCCTCCCTCAGCAGCCCCTCCTTCCTTGGCTACCCTATCTAGCTCAGCTATTAGGCCTTCTATATCATAATCTAAGACCTTACCCGCCCTTAGGTCCTCCACTATTTCCGACAGCTTGTCCAGGGACCTAAAGACCAGGGTGATAATATCGCTGGTGATGCTAGACTTACCGCTTCTAAAGGTCTCAAAGACGCTTTCCATATGGTGGGTAAGCTCAGCCATCTTGTTAAAGCCCATGGTGGCAGCCATCCCCTTTAGGGTATGGGCAGCCCTGAAGATTTCGTCTACTAGGGATGTATCCTCCGGATTGTTTTCCAATTCCAAGACGCATTCGTTCAACCTAAATAAGTACTCGTCCGTTTCGGCAAAGAATATATCTAAGTATCTGCTGTTGTCATTCATTATTTAACCCCCCTTATGCAAGGGCAGAACCCTTGCATTATTGGCTCTAAATCTTTTCATATATGAAGGTAGATAGCTTCCTAAATCCAAAGGCCTCAGGATTATAGATGCTTTCCGTAGCCCCTATGAAGAGAATCCCTCCTGGCACTAAGGATTGGTTCATCTTCCTATAGATCTCATCCTTTACTTCATTTTTAAAGTAGATGGTCACATTTCGACAGACTATGACATGGAAGCCCTTCTCATAGTCGTCTACAATCAGGTCGTGCTTCTTAAATTGGACCATATCCTTGATCCTTTCATCTATATGGTAAAGGCCCTCCTTGAAGGTAAAGTAGGTCTCAAGGTCCTTCTTATCCAGATTCTTAACCTCATGGTCCTTATAGGCTCCAATTCTGGCCTTTTCTAGGATTCCATCATCTATATCCGTTCCTAGGATCTTATTCCTAATCCTTATATTATTCTTATCTAAAATCATGGCCAGGCTATAGGGCTCAGACCCGTTGGAGCAGGCTGCACTCCAGATTTTTATATTCCTAAAATTCGGTACGATCCTTTCAAGGATAATGCCTTCAAACTCTTCAAATAGGTCCTTATTCCGATAAAACTCCGTTACGTTTATGGTTATATAGTCTAAGAAGGCCTTTCTTACTTCCTCATCCCTTTCAATTAAGCGGGCATACTCCCTAAGGTCGTTGGCCCCTGAGCTCTTCATAATGGTGGAGATCCGCCTTCTTAGCTGCTTCTCCTTATAGGCATCTAGGTCTATATTCAATTCCCTCTTAGCCCATTGGTTGAAAAAATCAAAATCCAGCTTCATTTTTCCCCCTTAGATTTACCTATAATAACTAGACTTATAACTATCCACATTAGCTATGGTATACTTAATATACTTAAAACTACTTTTAATATAACTAGGCTGCTAAAAGAGTTTAAGCCTGTTCCTAAAGACTATGTTTTAAATGGCCCAAACTAATCTATCCTTAACTAAATTATAGCTTAATAATCTCCCTATCTACCGTCCTGATACTAACGGTAAAGTCCTCCAAATCTACCATCATGGTCCGACCCTTGTTTCCACCCGTATCCCTTCCTAGTATAGGTATACCCAATTCCCTCAGCTTCTGCTCTACCGCCAACACATTTTTGTAGCCTATGCTGTCGGTGTCATTATCGCCGAATTTGAACATGCTGGCCCCGCCAGCGATCTTAGCTATTAGGTTGCTGCTGTCATAAGACTTATTTATCTCCCTCACCATCAGGGGTATGGCCAGGTCGGCAAACTTCTCCTCCTTCATCTTCTTGGTAAAGAGGGTGCTGTCAGGCAGCATAATATGGGCTAGGCCTCCTACCTTAGTCTTTTTATTGTAAAGGGCTATGCCTACACAGGAACCTAGGCCTAGGGTTATAAGCCTGTTGGGAGATTGGGATACCTTGTAGTCCCCTATTCCTACTTTTATCTCTATCGTCATCTATACTCACCATTTCTATTCATTAGTAGCTAGAATCAATTCATCTTCTTGTTCTTGGTCGAATACCCTGTCTATATCTAGGCATACGATGATATCCCCGTGGGATTTGATAAAGCCGATGATGTATTCGCTGGAAATTTCTATATCTAGGTCGAACTCCTCAAACTGCTTGTCGGTAAAGCTTTGGATGCCGATGATATCATCAACTACTAAGCCTAAGAGCCTTTCCTTCCAGTTGACTACCACTATCTTAGTATCCATGGTTACGGCCATATCTGCATCATATAGGCGCTTAGTTAGGTCGATAATGGGTAGTATAGAGCCGTTGTACTGGATGACCCCTAAAAAATATGGGGAAGAATCGGGTAATCTCTTAGGCTCCTTATATTCTAAGATTCTTTCAACTTTCGACACATTTATGGCGAACTTTTGCTCCTTGTTCACAAAGACTATATATTGATCCATCTATTTCACCCCTAAACATATATAATATATATATCGACAATTTATGTATGGTTTTAAGGTTAAATGAGAATAAAG
>JAAYLY010000082.1 GCA_012521625.1 Tissierellia bacterium
AACATTTTCCTCTAATACTTCCTTTTCTACCACTATACCATTATGCCTTACTTCGTTAGCTACTACCTTTCTTTCACCCTTAATTCCTTCGATTTTTACCCTTTGCTGATTTTTATACATGGAATCGCTTAATTCAACCTTTGTCTCATAGTTAATAGCTTCCGTATATTCAACCTTATGGATAGTTTCCACGGTAATTAAAGATTTTGGCAGTAAGAGCTTTACCTCATCACCAGGTTTTAATTTTTGGGGATCCTTATCCTGGTTAGCTAAAACTAATTCATCTACGCTAGTATCATACATCTTAGCTATAGTCCAAAAACTCTCCCCTACTTCAACGGTGTGGGTTTTTATTTCTTCAGTTCCATTTCTTATATATTCCAATACCTTATCTTCATCGGATAAGGCTGTCATTGGCACCAGTTTCTCTATAGTCTTTACATCTTCTAGGATGTTAATTTCTACTGGCTTATCCTCATCTGTAAACTGGCTAATATAAGGTTCCTTAACCCTTTCAAGTAGGGCATCTATCTCTTCCTTAGTTTTAAAGACTCCTACTTCCTCCCCATCTATAGTTAAGGCATAGGCTGAAACTAAGAAGCCTATATTGGACTCTATCTTTTCCCTTAAATCATCCCTAGAAACTAGGTCATCATCCTTTGCATGGGTTGGTTCAAAAACTAGCTCACTATCAAGGACCATATTTGCATTGTATTTTTTGCTCAGTTTCTCTTGGATGTGGTTAAATATCTCTAAGGCCTCTTCTTCAGTACGGATTGAACCTAGATGCATATCCCCTAGGTAGATATCAAAAGCCCTAGTCCTAATTTCATTAACCTTATATCCAGTATAGCCTAGTCCAATGATGACTAGGATCATAAAAGCTGCCAAAGCCTTTCTAAAAAAGGAATTTTCCTTATATGTATTATTAAGATCTTTAAAATCTATATCTTCAAACTTGTCTACTATATTCTGTTTAAAATTATGTCTTAAGCCTTTAAAGAATTTTTTAAGTTCCCTTACTAACTTAGACTCCCTAATGTTCTTAGGTTCATCCATTGGTTTATACCCTCCCTAAGGCAAATCTAAAAGACTTGCACAATTTTGTTACCGTTTTGTAATATATTTTTTATTATATCATAGGTAAAATTTATTTCAATAAACAGTAGTATAATATATTATAATTTTAATTGGTTATTTTATACATTTTTTGATAAAGTTCCTAATTTTATTATCTAAAAGGCTAATCTATTTACTATTAACTATATTAAATTTTGAAATTTATTATCGAACATTGGCAGTACTTTAAAAGATTATACCAATCTTTCTCTTGCTAAGGCTGAAAAGGACCTCCTTACCAACTTCATAAACCTCCCCATCCACATTTAAAAGTAGGTTAGAATCGCTCGTTACCCTTATTTCCCTGGCCTTATAACTTTCTACGTATTTTTTCAGTTTAGTATGGCTTCCCCTAAAGATCAAAGGAAATAAGAACAATACTCTTAAATTGCTTACATCCTTAACTAGACAGATATGGAGATAGTCATCGAAAAAATCTGCATGGGGGATTACCTTCATACCGCCTCCATAATACTTTCCATTACCTATGGCCAATAGTAAGAGATTTCTCTTAATTTTTTTACCATCAATTTCTAGGCCAATCTCTTTCTTCCTATATTTTAGTAGGGTATATATTAGGGCTAGGACATAAGAAAAACTTCCTTTAACCCTCTTCCTAAAGATATGTATATTAGTCAATACTTCAACGTCAAATCCTATACTGGCTATATTTAAAAAGGGATAGAGGTTTGATTGACCTATAGCAACTTCCTTAACCCTTTTTTTAAGTATTAGGTCCAAAGCCAACCTAGGATCTTGTGGAATATTTAAGCTCCTACTTAGATCGTTGCCAGTACCGGCTGGGATAATCCCCAAGGACCCTTGTCCCCTTTTTAGTAGACCTGAAGCTACCTCATTGATGGTGCCATCACCGCCTACTGCAATGATTATATCGTAATCCTTCTTTGCCGCCAGCTCTATAGCTTCCTTCTCCCTGCTAGTAAAGATTATTTCATAATCCAGCTTGTTTTCCTCCATAACTTCCCTAATTACTGCTTCCGTTGCCCTTGCCCTACCACTTCCTGCTACTGGATTTATGATGAATAGAAACTTATCCATTTTATATCCTCCTAGATATTATAACTATATTCACCCTTTATAGCCCTATCTATAACTAAGATCTCTTCAGCAGAAAGGGGTATATTGCTTGTCCCATTTTTTATGGGCTTTCCATAGCTAACGGTATTTTCCCTACCATATATACTAGTAAGGACAACACCATTATTATAATCATCTAACAAGGCTATGGAAAAACTCAATTGGCTCCCCATTTCATCAAAGGCATTATACCTCATAAAACCAACCTTGCTTATAGCAAAGGAAAGTTTGGTCTCAATCCCCTCTATATTTTTCTCAATTTGGTTTATATCCTTATCTAGAGCAGCTATCTTTTCATTTATCTCCATTAATAATTCTTCTACGTTTATTCCCTCTATCCCATCTACCAGCTTATTATATTTCTTAATCCATTTATTAAGCCTTATTTGGGAAATAATCATATAAACTAGTAACAATATGGAAACCATAGATAAGCCAATGATACATTCAATATAGTAGTCAGAAATAAAAGTAAAGATTTCCATCTATCCACCATCCTAAAATCTTCTTGCTATTTCATCTAGTGCTTTTATTGCCAATTCCACTTCTTCGTGCTTATTAAACATACCAAAACTAAATCTTACTGCACCCTGATTAAGGGTATTTAAAGTCTTATGAGCTAGGGGAGCACAGTGCAAACCTGGTCTTACGGCTATATCGTATTCTTCATCCAATATATAGGAAAGCTCGGAGGAATCTAGGTCCTCTAGGTTTAGGGCAATTACTGGAGCTTGATTTTTAGTTAAAGGTCCATATAGCTTTATGCCATCAATATCCTTAACACCTTCTATAAAATGTCTAGTCAATTCTTCCTCATGTTTCCTAATCCTGTCTATCCCCTTTTCCATGATGTATTCTATACCAGCACCAAGACCTATTATTCCTGGCGCATTTATAGTGCCACTTTCAAATTTATCAGGCCATACATCAGGCTGGGTCATGGAACTGGATTCGCTTCCTGTACCACCCTGTAGGATGCTTTCCATATCTAAGTCCTCATTTATATATAAGCCACCTGTCCCCTGGGGACCTAGCAAGCCCTTATGTCCTGGAAAGGCTAAAATATCTATATTCATTTCCTTAACGTCTATATCATATACTCCGGCCGATTGTGCTGCATCTACCATATAGATTATTCCCTTCTTCTTTGCTAACAAACCGATTTCCCCTACAGGCATAATACTACCTACTAAATTGGATATATGGGTAGTAACTATCAATTTAGTATTTGGCCTAATAGCCCTTTCTATATCCTTAGGATCGATCAAGCCTTCAGAGTTAGCCTCTATTATAGTAGATTCTACCCCTAAGCTATTTAAGTGCCTAATTGGCCTTAGAACTGAATTATGCTCCATATGGGTAGTAATTACGTGGTCGCCAGCCTTTAAAACCCCCTTAATACCTAAGTTAAGGCTCTGAGTACAATTGAAAGTAAAAATAATGTTCATAGGATTACCAGTGTTAAAGAGCTTGGATAACAATTGTCTAGTTTTAAATACTTCCCTGCTAGTTCTTAATGCCAACTTATGGCCTGATCTACCAGGATTTGCTCCATAGTTCACCATTGCATCTAAGATTGCATCGTATACTACCTTAGGCTTAGGAAAGCTTGTTGCAGCATTATCAAAATATATCAAAATAATCGACCTCCACCGAAATATTATACCATATTATTATATGATTCTGATAGAGATAATATTAAATCCTAGATAAAACTTCCCTCCCTATATAAGATAGAAGGGCTGTTTTATAACATAAGTTATAAAACGCCCTCCAAGTAAAAAAGAACCCTTATATAAAACAAGCCCGCTAATTAGCCATCTAACCTTTCATAAACTATCCTTAGTAGCTCATCCCTCAGTCTTTTTCCCTCCTCTAAGATTTCCCTTATCCTATCCCTTATATCCTCCCTATATCCTTCATCCTTTATGCTTAATAGGTTGATCCTAACGTTCATCAGGGCACCTTCTAAGCCGGCATAAGCAAGCAAGGCCCCTACACCTACATCCGTTATGGCATTTATATTGCCGTCTACTGCAAAGGGAAGCTGCAACCTTAATACTTCTAGACATTCTTCAGCACACCTTAAGGGTACTTCCAAGGCCTTTTTATAACCTTCTTGAATGGCTTGGCTTCTCCTTTTCCTTTCTTCTTCTGTATCCTTTGGCATTTTAAAGGCCTTTAAGACGTCATCAAAAGCTCTTGAATCCTCATCAACTATTGAGCAGAGGTTTTCCAACTTAGATCCTAGTAGTTGGAAATTCTCCCTTAATTCCCTCTGCCTTTCTTCCTCCAACTCTTCAAAGGATTTTTTATAGAAGGTCAGATTCCCAACCATCTGAGTCAAAGCACTGCCTAGACTTCCTGCCAGGGCAGATACGCTGCCACCACCCGGCGTTGGATTTCCGCTGGCCGCTTCATGGATATACTCCCTTAGACTTTTTTCAATTAGCATACTCACACCCCTATTCCCTTTATTATGTTCCACGTGGAACATTAGTTGACTATAATATCATATATTCTTTCCAGATCTTCCTCATCATAGAACTCGATTACAATCTTATTAACATGATTACCCTTAATCAACCTAACCTTGGTACCCAAGGCCCTCATAAGTTCATCCTCCAGGTCTGCAATATATGGGTCCTTTTCAACACCTTCCAACTCTCTTACATTACCCCTAATCTTCTTACTTTTAGCTTTTGAGGCCTTACTATTGTCTTTAAGCTTTTTAACCTCAGCCTCTGTCTCCCTTACATTTAGGCCTGAGTCCATAATTCTTTCAGCCAGCTTAACTTGCTCCTTCTTATCCTTTAAACCCAGCAGGGCCTTTCCGTGGCCAGGAGTCAAACGACCATCATAG
Organism: Tissierellia bacterium; assembly: GCA_012521625.1. GTDB lineage: Bacteria > Bacillota > Clostridia > Tissierellales > Tissierellaceae > JAAYTL01. The sequence continues at coordinate 5,081 of JAAYLY010000082.1, forward strand.
AGATAGGAAACCACCTTACTATCTAAGTTAAGCAACCTTAAACTATTAGTTATGTATGTCCTACTCTTACCAATGGCATTGGCCAGTTCCTCCTGCTTAAGGTTAAACTCCTCTATCAATTGCTTATAGGCCATAGCTTCTTCAATGGGATTTAGATCCTCCCTCTGGATATTTTCCACAAGGGCTAATTTAGCCGCCTCCTCATTATCTGCATCTAGTAGGATGGCGGGGATTTCCTTTAACTTAGCCAGCTTAGAAGCCCTGTATCTTCTTTCTCCTGCTATAATCTCATATTTATCAGCTTTAGACCTGACTAAAATAGGCTGGATAACACCATTGATCTCAATAGATTTAGCCAACTCCCTTAAAGAGCCCTCATTGAACTCCTTCCTTGGCTGGTCTGCCTTAGTAACTATCTTATCTAGAGGGATATTTATAACTTTTTTATCCATCTCTTCTTCTACTAATATGCTTTCTGCTGCTGGATTATCCCTAATTAAAGCCGATAACCCTCTTCCTAATCCCCTTTTTTTGCTAGTCAAACCAATCACTCCTTAAAGCTACCATGAAGATTCTTCCTCTGCCATTTCTAGAAATTCCTCAGCTAACTCCATATAGGCTTCCGAACCCCTAGACCTTTGGTCGTAATCCATTATGGACAGGCCATGTGAGGGTGCTTCTGCCAACCTAACATTTCTTGGAATTATACTGGTATATACCTTACCTTTGAAATAGGCCTTGACTTCATCCACTACCTGGATGGAAAGGTTAGTCCTTCCATCAAACATACTCAAAACTACACCTTCGATCTGTAAGCTAGGATTAAAGTTGGCCTTAACCAGCTCTATGGTTTCAAACAACTGGCTAACCCCTTCTAAGGCATAGTATTCACACTGGATTGGAATTATAACACTATCAGAGGCGATTAAGCCCATAACGCTCAGTATTCCTAAGGAAGGGGGACAATCTATGAAGATGTAGTCGAAGTTATCCTTAATTTCCCCCAGCTTGTCCCTTAATAAAGGCTCCCAATTTCCAACCCTGGCTAGCTCTACCTCTAAACCGGCCAATTCATTATTAGATGGGATGATACTGACGTTTTCAGCACTTGATTTATAAATTGCTTCCCCTATAGGTAGGTCCAAGGCCAATACATCATATATAATCCTTTCAACCTCATCCTTTTCCAAACCTAGGCCGCTGGTGGAGTTTCCCTGAGGATCTAAATCAATCAGTAGGATACTTTTCCCAAGCCTTCCCAGGCCTGCTGATAGGTTGACACAGGTTGTAGTCTTGCCCACTCCACCTTTTTGATTGAATATGGATATTATTTTTCCCATATATTTCACCCTTTTGATCTAAAAAGTTAACTTCAACTTACACTTTATATATATAATATCAGAAAAGTAACTTTATTAAAACAAAAAAGCCACCTATTCTCAAAAGGTAGCTTAAAAAAGTTCCACGTGGAACATTGTAAAAGCTTCCTCCTAAAATTCTAGAAAGAAGCTTTTATCCTAAGTTAAATATTAATGCTTAGGTAGCTTGATTACTACCTCGTAAAAATCACCCTTATCCTGTTCCTTGTATTGAGCATCGATTCCATATTCCTTAATGGCCTTATAGGCCTTCTTTATAGTGTTAAGATAAATTCTTACATTGATTAAGGACTTTATACTCTGTTTCGGTTTCTCTTCTTCTTCATCCTTCTGCCTTAAGTTCTCCAAGATATCCTCTACCAATTCTTCAGTACTGCTAACATTTAGGGATTTACTTATTACCTTTTCTAATACTAACCTTCTAGTTTCATCATCCGGTAGTTTTAATAGGGCCCGTCCATGTCTTTCCGTTAAATCATTTTCTACCAAAGCCTTTTGTATATCGGGAGGTAATTTCAATAGCCTTAATTTATTTGCTATGGTAGATTGAGACTTTCCAATCTTCTCAGCCAGTTCCTGCTGGGTGAAATTATGATCATTTATTAAATTATAATAGCCTTCCGCTTCCTCGATAAAGTTTAAATCTTCCCTTTGTAAATTTTCAATTAAGGCTATAATGGCAGACTCCTTATCCCTGTACTCTACTACTAAGGCAGGTACCTCCTTTAACTCCGCCATCTCCGATGCTCTAAGTCTTCTTTCACCTGCTATTAATTCATACTTATCTTCGGATATCTTTCTAACACTTATAGGTTGAATAACACCATAGGACTTAATGGACTGGGATAATTCCTCCAGGGCTTTCTTATTAAATTCCTTCCTAGGCTGATAAGGGTTTGGTCTAATTGCATCAATTGGAATATATTTTACCTCTTGATGTAATGCCATTTAATTACACCTCTTCTCGTAACAAATAGACTATATTTATATATTCTATATTTAAAATATATTTCCTTCTTTATTTCCCGATTAATTTAATACAAATTCCAACAAATTACAGGGGATTTTTCCTAGGCTTTCCCCCTCCCCTAGGATATTTTGTCGGAGTTTTTCTAATCTTTTCGATTACTATCAAAGAATGTACTATATCACTTTCTGGTATTTCAATTAACTTTTTATCTACAACCTTGCCGCCTAGAATCTTAATGGCGTTTTTAGCTGACTCCAGCTCTTCATCTATATCAGGCCCCTTCATGGAGATGAAATAACCACCAACCTTAACAAAGGGAATACAGTACTCACTTAGGGTATCTAAGGAAGCCACTGCACGGGAAATGCAGATATCATAGCCTTCCCTATATTCCTCCTTCCTTCCTAACTCCTCTGCCCTGCCATGTATTGCTTGTATACTAGCTAAATTAAGCTGGTGGATTACTTCCTTTAGGAAGGTTATCCTCTTATTTAAACTATCTAAAAGGGTAATATCTAAGTCAGGATTTACTATCTTTAGGGGGAGGCCAGGAAAACCCCCACCAGTACCTATATCTATGACCCTCTGTTTTCCCTTAAATATATCCAGGGTAAAGGGGGTTAGGCTATCTAGGAAATGTTTTATATCTATTTCCTCATCATCGGTTATGGCCGTAATATTAATCTTAGTATTCCATTCCTTTAACAATTCCTTATACTTTATAAAGTTGTTAAGCTGCCCATCTGTCAACTCCAAACCTAGCTTCAAAACACCCTTCTTTAATACATCCACATTAGTCATTATTCTTACCCTTTCTCCTCATTTGTTCTAAATAAATCAATAGGACATTGATATCAGATGGTGAAACCCCTGAAATCCTAGAAGCCTGGCCAACAGAATCAGGCCTAATATGATTTAATTTTTGAATGGCTTCATTACTTAAGCCCTTGATTACGCTATAATCTTCAATATGGTCTAGTTTCTTATTCTCCAACTTCTTAAACTGCTCTATCTGGGCCATCTGCTTTTTAATATAGCCTTCATATTTAATCTGGATCTCAACCTGCTGCTTTACTTCCCTCTTTAATTCCTTCCTATCTGGATCGAATATGATTGTATTATCATAGTTTAATTCAGGCCTTTTAATCAATTCATAAAGGCTGATGGAGTTCTTAAGGGGTGTAGAACCTAATTCCTCTAACTTCTTATTTACTTCTTCCGTAGGATTAATCCTAATATTTTTAAGCCTTTCTAACTCTTCATTAATAACCATTTCCTTGGCAATAGTTCTTTGGTATCTCTCTTCACTCACCAGTCCTATTTCATATCCCTTTTTAGTCAGCCTTAAATCAGCATTGTCCTGCCTTAAGGTCAACCTATACTCCGCCCTGGAAGTCATCATCCTATAAGGCTCATTAGTTTCCTTAGTAACTAGGTCGTCTATTAAAACCCCTATATAGGCTTCAGACCTGTCTAAGATAAAGGGTTCCTTACCCTTAATATTATGGGCAGCATTTATACCAGCAATCAATCCTTGGGCAGCTGCCTCCTCATAACCAGATGAACCATTAATCTGACCAGCAAAGAAGAGGTTCTTAATTTCCCTATGCTCCAAGGTTCTCTTTAAGATGGTAGCATCTATAGCATCATATTCGATGGCATAGGCTGGCCTCATAATCCTAACATTTTCAAGGCCTATGATATTCTTATACATCTGGTGCTGTACCTCCACTGGTAGGCTTGTACTTACACCCTGAACGTACATCTCCTTAGTATCCAATCCTTCTGGCTCTATAAAGACCTGGTGTTTATCCCTGTCGGCAAATCTTACTACCTTATCTTCAATGGAAGGACAGTACCTTGGGCCCACTCCTTCTATTTCTCCTGCATACATGGGGGAACGATGGAGGTTATCCCTAATGATCTCATGCATCTTTTCTGTTGTATAGGTTAAATAGCAGGGTACCTGGTCAATATCTAAGCCCTTATCCATATTCATAAATGAAAAGGGTACTATTTCCTCATCCCCAGGCTGGACCTCCATTACTGAAAAGTCTATACTATCCCTATGAACCCTAGCAGGAGTACCGGTCTTCATCCTTCTCAACTTAAAGCCCTTCTCCTTTAAGGCATCGGATAGTAAATTGGCAGGAAACATACCGTCTGGACCAGAGGGGAAATTTACCTCTCCCATATATACCCTAGCCTTTAGGTAGGTTCCAGTTGCTAAAACTACAGCCTTACACCTATAGACTGCACCAGTCCTGGTTAAGACTCCTTTAACCTCATTATCTTCTATCAAAACATCTATTACTTCAGCCTGCATTAGATTCAAATTAGGCTCATCTTCTAGAACCTTTTTCATTTCAGTATGATACTTTTTCTTATCAGCCTGTACCCTTAGGGAATGGACTGCAGGTCCCTTGGAAGTGTTCAGCATCCTACTTTGGATGAAGGCCTTATCTATATTTAAGGCCATTTCTCCACCTAGGGCATCTATTTCCCTAACTAGGTGACCCTTACCTGTCCCACCGATATTAGGGTTACAAGGAAGAGCTGCAATGGAATCTAGGCTAATGGTCAAAAGTAAAGTCTGCATTCCCAACCTACTACTAGCTAAAGCAGCTTCAACCCCTGCATGGCCTGCACCAACTACCACAACATCGTATTCACCAGCAACAAATTGCTTAACGTCCCTCATATCTTTTTCCTTTCTAACTAATTTTTCCCTTTAATATATTTTGATTTGAAAATTTTAGTAATTATAAATAGCAAAAGAACAAAAGCTTCAATCTAGAAAGCAGATAAAAAGAAGCTTTTGTTAATATCATATTAAGCTTAACTAATAACCAATGGGATTGAATTTTAAGATTTTTATATTATAAAGTAAAGTAGATAATTAATCTATGGAAATCACTTATTTACCAATACAAAACTCATTAAAGATCCTATCTAAAATATCCTCACTAATAGTATCGCCAGAAATCTCACCTAAATTATCCCAACAATCCCTAAGGTCTACTTCAATACAATCTAAGGGTATATTAGCCCTTATATCCTCCAAGGCGCTTTCCATATTCCTTAGGGCCTTCTCCAATTGATTTTTATGCCTAATATTAGTCACTACTACTGTAGAATCCAACTCTAGGCTACCGGAGTAGAACATCTCCTTAATTTTTTCCTCCAATTTATCGATTCCTATACCATTGGCAATGGAGGCTTCTATAATTTCTATATGGCCTAATAGCTTCCTTAAGTCCTCCATGGTATAACTATTAGGTAAGTCCGTCTTATTAAAGATGGCTATGGATTTTTTTCCCTTGATTAAATCGATTATATTATAATCTTCTTCTGTCAATTCCCTAGATGCATCGAAGACAGCTATAATCAAGTCAGCCAATTCAATGCTCTCTTTAGCCCTATCAACACCAATTTTCTCTACTATATCTTCCGTTTCCCTTATTCCTGCAGTATCTACAATCTTTAGAGGTATTCCATCTATACTTATGAATTCCTCTATAATATCCCTGGTGGTTCCTGGTATATCAGTAACAATGGCACGATTCTCCCTTAGTAAGGCATTTAATAGGGAAGACTTTCCCACATTAGGTTTACCTAAAATCACCGTATTTAAACCGTCCCTTAATATTTTACCACTATTGGCTGTATTTAATAACTCCTTTATACCCTCAATTACCCTATGGGCCATATTCTCCAACTCTTCATAGGTAATCTCTTCTATATCATCTTCGGGAAAATCTATGCTGGCTTCCACATGGGCTATCATATTCAATACCTGGTCCCTTAATTCTGTAATCTTCTTAGAGAGATTCCCCTCCAGTTGGTTCATAGAAACCTGGAAGCTTTTATCCGTTTTAGCTCTAATTATATCGATTACAGCTTCAGCTTGGGAAAGATCTAGTCTACCATTTAAAAAGGCCCTCTTGGTAAACTCACCAGGCTCTGCCAATCTGGCACCCTTACGCAGTAGTAGTTCTAAGACCTTCCTTACAGGTATAATACCACCATGGCAGTAGATCTCCACCACATCCTCCCTAGTATAGGTATAGGGAGCCTTCATATATACTATTAAAACCTCATCTATTATACTACCTTCTTCATCTATAATATGGCCGTAGTTTAACTTCCTATTTTCGGCCTGGATTAATTCCTTATTTTTAACACCCTTAAAAACCCTATTGGCTATATTTATAGCCTCTTTACCACTTAATCTAACGATTCCTATTCCAGCTTCTCCAACCGCCGAAGAAATGGCAGCTATTGTATCTAACATATTTTCACCTCAGTATTGGTTTTCATTAATATTGTAATGATATTAATATTATGTGTCAAATAATTTAAATAATAAACATAAGCTTCCATCTATGATAAAATAAGTAAGCTTTTTAATAAATACCCAGCTCCCATAAAAAACAAAGCCCTTGATTAAAAATCTAGGGCTTTAAACTATTTGGCTTGTATAACGACTCTCCTATAAGGGTCCACACCCTCACTGTAGGTAGTTATATCATCATATTTTTGTAAGGCAGAATGGATAATCCTTCTTTCAAATGGATTCATAGGCTCTAATTTTACCGGCTTATTGGTATATTTAGCCTTATCAGCCATCTTCTCTGCAAGTCTAATTAAGGTCTCTTCCCTTCTCTGCCTGTAGTTTCCAATATCTAGGGCTACTCTTATATATCTATCCTGATCCCTATTTATAGTTAAGCTAAGAAGATATTGAATAGAATCTAGGGTATTTCCCCTTTTTCCTATAATAATTCCTTTGTCTATTGGGTCTACATTTACAATATCTATATATAGGCCATCTTCTTCCCGTCTAATTTCCATATCAGCTACTACACCCATATATTTAAAGATATTTTCTAAAAACTCCTTGGATTTCATCACCGGGTCATTAACTACAGTAACCTTAACTTTAGCATCCTTACTACCTATTAAACCAAATAGACCTCTACTTGCCTCTTCAATAACCTCAATCTCCACATCAGCTTCAGTAACTTCCAACTCCAACAAGGCTTCCTTAATGGCATCTTCTACAGTCCTAGCTTCCTTTATAACATACCTCATAAACTATTTTTCCTCCTTAACTTTACCCAAAGACCTATTAGTTATTAATTGCTGTATTATAGTAAATATATTACTTACTACCCAATATAATGCCAAGCCACCAGCAAATCCCCTTGCGGCAAAGAAGATCATGATAGGTAAAAAGATTGACATATTCTTCTGCATCGCTTCAGCTTCAGGGGCTACATTCTGTTGAGGCTTTGCCATAATAGCACTTTGGATATATGTAGTTAAGGCTGCTAACAATGGTAGTCCAAACATGTATGGATCAGGATTATCTAAATTAGTTATCCATAAAAATGATTTATTCATTGCTTCATAAAAACCTGGTTCAGTGAAGGCATATTTTGCTGGTTCTCTAAATACTGCAAAAAATGCAAAAATTATCGGCATTTGAATCAATAGGATCAAACAACCACCGGCAGGCTTATAATTGTGTTCCTTATATAGTTCTTGTAACTTCCTCTGCTGGGTCATAGGATCGTGCTTATATTTTATCTGAATTTCCTTCATAAGCGGTTGAAGTTCATTCATCTTTTTTGCAGATTTAGCTTGTGATAAGCTTATTGGTAATAATAGCAGTTTAAATATAATAGTAGTAACTATTATGGCCATGGCGTAATATGAGAAATGTTCAGTTTCCAATCCTGTAGTCGAAACTAGATTGTAGACGAAACGCAATAGTGAACCTAAAATCCTCCCAAGAAAAGCTGTCATTAATTAACCCCCTATCAAATAAGCGGATCATATCCTCCCTCATGAAAAGGATTACACCTTAATATCCTTCTTATGGTTAAATATGTTCCCTTAATAAAACCATATTTTTCATAGACCAACAGAGAATATTGTGAGCATGTAGGATAAAATCTGCAATGTCTTCCTATTAATATATATTTGGAAATCACTCTTTGGTAAAATTTAATCAATATAATTGCTATCTTAGCCATCTTTTCACCTAATTTTTTAAAAGCTTGGCAATCTTCATAATATGAAGCATAGAGCTTTCCAATTCCTTAAAACTTAAGTCTACCACATTCTTTTTAGTAATAAAAACCAAATCATACCCAGCCTTAAGATTATGAAAATTTAAGCGGTATATCTCCCTCATCCTTCTTCTTATCTTATTCCTAACTACTGAATTTCCAATCTTCTTTGTTATAGTAAAGCCAACCCTTGTCTCATTTAAATCGTTTTTCCTAACATATAAAATTAAATTCCTATTCCAATAATTCCTTCCCTGATCATAAACCCTTTTAAACTCCATGTTTTTTCGTAAACGATACCTTTTATCCATTACTTACTCTCCAATACTATTATTAAAAAGACCACTTCAAACAGTGGCCTTAAGCAGTTAATCTTTTTCTGCCTTTTCTTCTTCTATTTCTTAAGATTGTTCTACCAGACTTAGTCTTCATTCTTTTTCTAAAACCATGTTCTCTACTTCTTTGTCTTCTCTTTGGTTGATAAGTCCTCTTCATATCTGTGCACACCTCCTTAAAGACGCCATTACACCATATATATAAATACGGAGTTTTCAAAGGAATCTAAATGGACACTACTATTGATTATATGTATTTATCCAAGCCCTGTCAAGAATTTTAAGCATTAAGCTATTTACAAATTGATTGTTAACAACTTGTTAGTATTGTGGATAATTTTATTGAATAAAAGGATAAATTTTGATATCATAAAATCATATGTGGATATTTATAAAAGTTATGTTAATCTTATAAAGTTATTCACATTTTGTGGATAAACTGTGAATAACTTTTAGGCCTATGGGGTTATTTTTTATCTAGTCTATTATAATGGGTAAATTTAGCCATCTATTATGCACATCTTATGCTTTGTTGAAATTGTGGATAATCTGCATAATCTTCATTTGCTATTAATATTAACAATTTGTTGATTTTTTTATCCACAAATATATATTATAACATTATTATAGCCTTTTATAATTTTTTATGCTACAGGATTGTTGATAAATCTGTTTATAGTTATTTTATGAGGAGGGCAAAAAATGTCATCTAACTTGGATAGTATTTGGAATAAGGTCTTGGATATAATCAAGGTTGAACTTACGGAAGTAAGCTATAATACCTGGTTAAAGACCGTCATCCCTGTTAATATGTCAAAGGATACTATCATATTAGCTGCACCTAATGATTTTACCAAGGGTATACTGGAAGGCAGATATTTAAATTTAATAAAAAATTCCATAAGGGAAGTTACAAAAAAAGATTATGATATTAAATTTGTAATTCCAGGGGAAGAACCAAGTACGGAAATTGGACAAACTGTAAAACAAGAGAATAATTTTGTAAATAATCAAAGATCTCAGCTAAATCCCAAATATTCATTTAATACCTTCGTAATAGGTAATAGTAATAGATTTGCCCATGCTGCATCCTTAGCTGTTGCTGAAGCTCCAGCCCAGGCCTACAATCCCCTATTCCTATACGGTGGAGTCGGTTTAGGAAAAACCCATCTAATGCATGCCATAGGACACTACATACTTAATCAAAATCCAAATACTAAGGTAGTTTATGTTACATCAGAAAAATTCACCAACGAGCTAATTAACTCTATTAGGGAATATAGGAATGAAGAATTTAGGAACAAATATAGGAATGTAGACGTCTTATTAATAGACGATATCCAATTTATCGCCGGTAAGGAAGGAACCCAGGAGGAATTTTTCCACACCTTCAATGCCTTATATGAAGCCAATAAGCAAATAATCATTTCATCAGATAGACCACCTAAGGAAATCCCAACCCTAGAGGATAGGTTAAGGTCCAGATTCGAATGGGGGCTTATAGCCGACATACAACCACCTGATCTAGAAACTAGGATAGCCATCCTTAGGAAGAAGGCAAATATGGAAAACATCCAAATACAAGACGATGTGCTCCACTATATAGCTACTAAGATTAAGTCTAATATTAGGGAATTAGAGGGAGCTCTTATTAGGGTAGTAGCCTACTCTTCATTGACAAATAAGAGTATTACTTTAGATTTAGCCGAAGAGGCCTTAAAGGACATCATCTCCACCAACAAACCTAGAGAGATTACTGTAGATCTGATTAAAGAAGAAGTTGGCAAGGAATTTAATGTTAAAATTGAAGATTTTAATTCTAAGAAGAGGACTAGGGCTATAGCATTTCCAAGACAAATAGCCATGTACCTAACTAGGGAATTGACTGATCTGTCTCTTCCTAAAATAGGGGATGAATTTGGGGGTAGGGACCATACCACCGTCATCCATGCCTGCGACAAGATAAGTAAGGATATTTCTGAAGACCAACAGTTAAAGGAAAGGATAGATCATATAATCAAAAAACTCAAGGGTGTATAGGGCCTAATGTGGAT
>JAAYLY010000083.1 GCA_012521625.1 Tissierellia bacterium
AGGAATTAGATAGATTAGAACAAGCGATGGGATAAATGATAATAGCCAAGGCAATTTTGCCTTGGCTGTTATTTCATCCTTATAAGATTTTTTATAATACTGCTAAATCCTCATCCTTAGGATCACAAAGATTTGCTTGCACATGGCCTCTACACTTTCCGGAGGTAGGGCCAGTTATTTCTTCCCTCCTGATTAATTCTCTTACTTCCCTAGGCGTCATATCTGCATAATCCATTGCTAAGTTTTTCAAATTAATTCCCCCTTAAAAATGATAAAGATTGATTAATATTCTATATATAATATTCGGGAAGAGAGTGAAAATTCTTTAATTAAAACAATTAAATATATTTAATATCTATTATTATCTAGTTATATTAACAATATATTAGAATTTGGACATATTGGAACTGTGGACAATAAACCTGTATTAAGATTCAGAAAACCGACTATCAGAGAATACTATGGACTTGGTAATATTGAAAACTTAAAGGTAGATATAGTACCTAGTTATCCAGGAGCTGATTCAACTTGCAACTGGATCATCATCAGGAACTACAGCAGCTCTAGAAACTATAGCCTATACAATTGGAACAAAAGCGGGTCTTAATATACCAATCTTATCATTCTAAAGGGGGATCTATGTGTTATCTTACATAATAACATTTAGATCCTTTTATTTTTGCATGGGAAGAAAAGTACATGAAAAATGATTAATTAAAATTTATAATCTTAGCTAAATCTTATTGAACTATTTCAGCTAAAGTGATACAATAAATAGTATACAGAATTGTTCATCAATTGGATTATACAATAGATTTAGTCATAATTTACATAAAAATTTCCTTGATATATTAAATTGATTATAGATGGCAGATGGAGGCTTAGACATACATAATTTAGAAAAGCAGAATTTATGGTATAATGGGATATTGACTAAAAACTAAAATTAATAATAGGAAAGGAAGGTTGTTAGTGACATCCCCAGTACAGAAAGTATATAAAACTATAAGAGAAAGGATTTTAAATCAAGAATATGTACCATCCCAAACACTAGTTGAATCATCTTTAGCTGAGGAATTTGGTGTTAGTAGAAATACCGTCAGAAAGGCCTTGATGCAATTAGTAAATGATAAACTAGTAGTTATGGAAGCTAATAAAAGTGCTATGGTTAAATATCTAACTAGAGAAGAAGCTATCAATCTTATGGAAATTAGGGAAAGGCTAGAGGGGCTAATAACTTACAGTGCAGCTGAAAATATAAGCCAAGAGGATCTAGATAAGATAAAGTTAAATTTAGAGATGATGAAGAAATCCTTGGAAGAAGGAGATATAATAGAATATTCTGAGAGAAATGATATTATCCACAAGATTATCGATGATGCTTGTGCCAATAGGCAGGCCATTGAATTAATTGAATCCATCAGAATTCAATTAAGAAGCTATAATAAAAGGACTATTTTGCTTACAGGTAGAAGTGAAGAATCCTATCAGGAGCATTTGGAGCTTTTCAAGGCTTTAGAAGCTAGAGATAGGGAAAAAAGTGAGCTACTGATGCGTAAACATATGGCTAATGTTAGGGAAACTTTGATTAAAAATTATAATATGTTATTTTAACTAAAAGAGGGGGAATAAAATGTCTCAAATTAAGATTACTGAAACGGCTTTTAGGGATGCCCATCAATCTTAAATAGCCACCAGAATGACAACATCTGATATGATACCGATTGCAGAAAAACTAGATAAGGTAGGTTTCCATGCAATAGAGGTTTGGGGTGGTGCTACTTTTGACAGCTGTTTAAGGTATTTAAATGAAGACCCCTGGGAAAGGTTAAGAAGTCTTAGGAAAGCCTTTAAAAACACCAAATTGCAGATGTTATTGAGGGGGCAAAACCTCCTAGGCTATAAACACTATCCCGATGATGTGGTAGAAGAATTTGTTAAGAAATCCATAAAAAATGGTATCGATATAATCAGGATCTTCGATGCCTTAAATGATGTAAGGAATTTAAAGACTGCAATTGAGGCCACAAAGAAATATGGTGGACATGCACAAGGGGCCATGTCCTATACAGTAAGCCC
>JAAYLY010000084.1 GCA_012521625.1 Tissierellia bacterium
AATTATATATTGTTATAAGGATTTATTTAAGAATCTATAAGGATTTATATAAGAATTTTAAAAAAACTTTACCTTAATTGAGCAAGTTCAACAGCTAGTTTAGCCCCTAGTCTTGCATTATTATACACCAATTGGATATTGGCATCTAAACTTTCTCCCTTAGTAATATCCTTAACCTTTGCCAGCAAGAAGGGGGTAGTCTCCTTGCCCTTGATTCCCTTTTCCTCTGCTTCCTTTAGGGCATCCTCAATGGATTTATTAATTATATCATAGTCCATAGCATATTCCTCTGGGATTGGGTTGGCTACAACTACTCCTCCATTTAAGCCCAGATCCCATTTAGATTTAATGGCTAATGCCAACTCTTGAGGATCATCCACCCTATAGTCTACATTAAAACCACTTCTTCTAGTATAGAAGGCAGGCATCTCTTCAGTCCCAAAGCCAACTACAGGAACTCCCATGGTTTCTAGATACTCCAGGGTAAGACCTATATCCAATATGGACTTTGCACCTGCACAGACAACAGCCACATTTGTATTGGCTAATTCTTGCAGGTCAGCTGAAATATCAAAGCTGGTCTCAGCCCCCCTGTGTACTCCACCTATACCTCCTGTTGTAAAGACTTTAATTCCAGCTAAAGCAGCTATTATCATGGTTGAAGCTACTGTAGTAGCCCCATCTTGCTTTCTAGCTACTATGAAAGGAATATCCCTTCTAGAAGTTTTAATTACATTTTCAGCCTTACCAAGGTACTCAATCTCTTCTTCAGTTAGTCCCACCTTAAGCTTACCCTTTAAGATGGCAATGGTAGCTGGAATAGCTCCATTTTCCCTAATGATTTCTTCTACCCTTAGGGCTGTCTCCACATTTCTAGGATATGGCATACCATGGGATATGATGGTAGATTCTAAAGCTACCACCGGCCTCCCCTCATCTAAGGCCTTCTTTACTTCTGGTTTTATCTCTAAGTATTTTTTTAACATCTCTCATTCTCCTTCATCTTTAATTTTATTTCCTCTATTGACATCCTAGGATTGATAGTCTCTTCATGGGACAAGGCTACTATGGAGGCATACATGGCTAAATCCACCACTTCCTCTAATTCTAGCCCATTGACATAGCCATAGGCAAGGGCTGCTACGAAAGCATCTCCTGCTCCTGTTGCATTGACTATATCCATCTTTGGCGTCTTCTTATGGCCCATTATTTTTGAGTCGCTGTAAAAGACACCTTCTGCACCTAGTGTAATAAATACCCTTTTTACACCCTTATTATGAAGAATTTCAGCAGATTTTTTCAAATCCTCACTATCCTTTATCTTAATACCTGTGAGGATTTCCGCCTCTAACTTATTGGGCTTTACAGTATGGAAGTATCCTATTAGTTCCTTTACCATCTCAGTCTTTGCAGTAGACACTGTATCTAGAAAAAATACCCCTTTAAATTTGGTTACTATATATTGAATAACCTCCTTAGGGATATTGGCATCTATTACACAGAGCTTAGCATTTTCTATTATATCTCTTTTACTTTCTATAAATTCCTCATCCATCTTATCATATATATCCATGCTGGAGATGGCAATTTCCATATCTCCACTTTCATTTAGGATAGATAGGTAGACCGAGGTATTTTCACCCTCTAAAACTAGAGTATCCTCCATATCTAAGCCAATTACCTTAGCCTGTTCCAATATCATATGGCCGTAGGGATCATCCCCTATTATGGAAATTAAGCTGGTATTAACTCCTAGCCTCCTTAAGTTTTCAGCTATATTCCTTCCTACTCCTCCCAGGGATATTTTAACATTGCCAATGTTAGAATCCTTCATAATTAGCTTTTTCTTGGGGAAGCCTTGGATATCAACATTTGTTCCCCCAATTACCACAACATAATCTTCCATTTTCTCATCCTTTTTCTTATCCATAAAACCACCTTATAGATTTTATATTATATATTATTTATCCTTTAATTGTAACTTATAATCTCATTTATGTAAAAAACAAACGCAAGGCTGCCTTGCGTTGTTTAAAATACTATTCAACTAGTTCGCCTATGAAATACTCCTTATGCTTACTTACAATCTCCGTAAGGTTGTTCATACCCCTGTAGATATGCTTCTTATAATAGTCATTGATATGAGCATAGTCTCGATTGATGATACTTCTTACGATTTTTGAATGCTCCTCATATAGTTTCTCCAATTCCTCCCTACTATAGAGGTTAGTCAAAACCCTCAGCCTATTATAATGGGGCCTATCATTGGAGATCCTTTTCCATATATTTATTTTATTAGCTAGGGTAAATATGGTTTCATGAAGCTCATTATCCAATTCTAAAAACTTTTTTGATAGGGTAAAATCATCTAGATGGTTGTCTAATAGCTCCCTTTGTTCAGAAAGAAGTAATTCCAATTTAATTTCTTGGGATTTGCTTAAGGTACCTATTTCCTTGACTACGGCCACTTCCAACTTCTCCCTCATATACATAATATCATCTATTTCATCTATGTCGATTAGAGATACGAAGGTACCATTTCCTCGGCGGACTTCGATTAAACCTTCCACTTCCAACCTCTTAAAGGCATCCCTAACAGGGGTTCTTGATACATTGAACCTCTCTGCTGTTTCTACCTCATTGACCCTTTGTCCCGGAAGTAATTCTAAAAACATTATCTCTTTTTTTATAGTTCTATAGATTCGATCGCTAGACTTGTCTTTCCCTCTCACAATTATCACCCTGTTTTTGGATACTAGAAAAATAAATTATACAGATAATTAATTTATTAACAATTTTATTATAGCATGGATGTATGCATTTGGCAAAATATGTATACATCTCTATGTTACATACCATTTTTATTCTTTACCTTGCCAAGACTAGGGTTATTTTTCCTAGTCCTAGCAAGTTATCTAACTCAGCTAACCTATAAGGTTACACCTGTTTTAAAGATTGCTATCTCTTTAAAGCCGTTTACCTCATTCCTAGTTAGTTTACCGCTGGCCACATCTATGACAAATTTAATAAAGTCATCTAACAGTTCATCCATTGCCTTATCTTCCAATAGGGAGCCGGCATTAAAATCTATCCAATGAGGCTTTAAGTCATATAATTTAGAGTTAGTAGAAACCTTTAGGGTTGGAATGAAGCTACCAAAAGGGGTTCCTCTACCTGTTGAAAAGAGGACCATATGGCAGCCAGCTGCCCCTAGGGCAGTTGACGAAACTAGATCGTTACCAGGAGCATTTAATAGGTTTAAGCCCTTTTTCCTTGCTACATCACCATATTGTAACACATCTACTACCTTTGACTTTCCACCCTTCTGGGTGCAGCCTAAGGATTTATCCTCTAGGGTTGTAATACCACCTTCCTTATTGCCTGGTGATGGATTTTCATATATGGGCTGCTTATGGTCCAAAAAGTATTGTTTAAAGTCATTTATTAGCTTAACAATATCTTTAAAGACCTCTTCCGACTCAGCCCTTTCCATTAGAATAGTTTCAGCTCCAAACATCTCTGGAACTTCCGTCAAGATACTTGTCCCACCATGACCTATTAGGTAGTCGGAAAACTCCCCTAGTAGTGGATTAGCAGTTATACCAGAAAAACCATCGGAACCACCACATTTTAGGCCAATTTTAAGCTCTGAAATAGGTATTTCTTCCCTTTGGTCATACCTAATCTCCTCATAAATTTCCCTTAGGAGTTTGACCCCCTCTTCAATTTCATCAGCAACCCTTTGGGTCATTAAAAACTTAATCCTACTCTCATCATAATCCCCCATATGTTCTATAAACTCTTCTATTACATTATTTTCACAACCTAAGCCTATGACCAAGGCCCCACCTATATTAGGATGTTTAACTATATCGATTAGAATCCTCCTAGTATTCTCCAAGTCATCTCCCAATTGAGAGCAGCCGTAGTTATGCTTATATACCCTTATATCATCCAAATCCTGAGGATTTACCTCAGCCTTGAAGCTGTTAAGCATCATCTCGCCTATTCCGTTGATGCAGCCTACTGTAGGTACGATAACTAGCTCGTTTCTAATACCCACATCTCCATTTTTCCTCCTGTAGCCCTGAAAAGTAGTCAGTCCATCTCTTTTTGCTATCTGGACCAATTTAGGACTATATTTATAATCTATAGTTCCCTTAAGGTTTGTTATGGTATTGTGGGTATGAACCCACTGACCCTTTAGGATATCCACCTTAGCTTGTCCAATTGGATAACCGTATTTGATGATATTTTCGCCTTGACTTATATCCCTTAGGGCTATCTTATGCCCCCCCTTAATATCATCCAGCAGTTCTATCCTATCACCATCGGCTTCAATTACTAAGCCTTTTGGTAAATCCCTAATAGCTACAAGGACATTGTCCAACCTATCTATTTTTATATATTCCCTCATGACACTATCTCCTTTAAAGCACCTTCCATACCCTTATCCTCTATTAGGATTAGATACTTAGTTACCATATCCTTTAAGCCTTCTATTTCATTTAAATCCTGCTTCCAAAGCTCCTTAAGACCTAAAACAGACTCCACAATATGTTCAAGGTATTCTTCACTGCCATCGTAACCATCCCAAAGTTTTGAATAAAGTTCTAGATATTCTGGATTATCAGCTAGCTCTATTTTCTCTCCGTCCCTTTCTCCCTTATAGAAGCTAATTAAAGCCGCTAATGAGAACAATAATTTCTCAGGCAGTTTCCCCTCCCTTTCTATATAGTCTAGAATAGAGGGCAAGACTCTAGTTTCAAACTTGCTCATGGAGTTTAAGGCTATACTCATTAGATAATGCTTAATAAAGGGATTTCTAAATCTATCTAAGACATGGTTTGCAAACTCCTCTGACTCCTCCCTGGAATAGTCCATAGCTGGAATAATCTCATCAAAGATGGCAGATCTTATAAATTCTCCAACCAATTCATCATCTACTGCTTCCTTAACTGTTTTTAAGCCATATAGATAAGCTACCGGTACCATGCTGGTATGGGTACCATTTAGGATTCGAACCTTCCTAGTTCTGTAGGGAGTTAGGTCGTCTACGAATACTACGTTTAAGCCTTCCACCTGATCTGCAGGGAATTCCTCCCTAATCCCTTGTGGGCCTTCAATTACCCAAAGATGGAAATGCTCTCCTTCTACTAAAAACTCGTCTTCATAGCCTAGTTCCTTTTGTATTTCTTCCGCCCTTTCCTTAGGATATCCAGGAACTATCCTATCCACCAGGGTATTATAGAATAGGTTTGCTTCCTCCAACCACTGGATAAAGTCTTCTTCTAAATTCCAATCCTCAGCCAATTTAATAATTATCTTTTTAAGCTCTTCTCCATTTTTATCTATTAATTCACATGGTAAGAATATAAGCCCCTTGCACCTATCCCCCTTAAAGTGCTTATACCTATGGTATAAAAATGCAGCTAGCTTGCCTGGGAAGGAATTTTGAGGCTTGTCCTCTAATCTATCCTTCTCATCATATGCTATACCCGCCTCAGTGGTATTGGATATTACAAATCTAAGCTCTGGATTTTCAGCTGCCTTTAAATACTCATCATAGTCCCTATAGGTATGCATTCCCCTTGTAATACAGTTGATTATATGCTTTTCATCTATTAGCTTTCCCTTCTGAATCCCTTTTAATAAAAGAGTGTATAAGCCATCTTGCTGGTTTAATTTATATACCCTGTCATTTTTTCTGGGTCCTACAACTAAAACCCCTGAGTTAAAGTCCACCTCCTCATTCATCCTATGGATTATCCAGTCCACAAATGCCCTTAGGAAGTTGCCATCTCCGAACTGTAGTATCCTTTCTGGATACTCCTTATATTCCTTATAGATAGATTTATTTAGTCTCATTAAATCACTCCTGTAAGAATATAAATTTTAGCCTTCAAGAAACATCCCCTTAAATATCTATTTACTTAAGGGGATTTATAATTTAAGGGAGATTCACACTACTTTACTTTATTTAGGGTTTCCCAAATACCCGCTATATACATAGCCCCTAAAGCCCTATCATATAGGCCATATCCAGGTTTACCTGTCTCGCCCCAGATCATCCTTCCATGGTCAGGCCTTATATAGCCATCAAAATTATTCTTATGAAGGGCCTTCA
>JAAYLY010000085.1 GCA_012521625.1 Tissierellia bacterium
AAGGCAGATTAGCAATCGATTTTTACGTTCATTTCTATATTATGTACCCTATGTTACCTTAGCGGTAATGACCTTCCCAGCCATATTGGAAGCTACTAATAGCCCAATATCTGGGGCCTTAGCCCTTATAGTGGGGCTTATATTGGCTTGGTTTGGGGCAAGTTTATTTCAAGTTTCTATCTTATCCTGTCTAGTAGTCTATTTGATCCAGCTCTTTATCTAGTCTCCATTTAAGTCCTTATAGGACTTCTTTTAAAGGAAAATCAACTATTGGTATTAATATATAGTATAATGGGTAGATATAATATGGATGTATAAGTACTTGATTTAGAAAGGAGTTTAAAATGAAGAAGATAGCAATATTGATTGAAGACTTATTCGATGAAAGGGAATTAATTTATCCATACTTTAGGATGCTAGAGGAAGGTTATCAGGTGGACCTTGTAGGTCCGGAAAAGGACAAGGTATTTAGCTCCAAAACTGGCCTAACGGAAAAAAGTACCAAGGCTTCATCAGAGGTAAATGCTGAAGACTATGATGCCGTGATAATTCCAGGGGGCTTTTCACCTGATTTAATGAGGAGGACTGAAGCCACTAAGGAATTTGTAAGGCAAATGGATAAGGCAGGCAAGCCTATAGCTGCCATATGCCATGGTCCTTGGATGATGGCATCCTGCTGTGATCTAAAGGGTAAAAGGGTAACTTCTTTCTTTGCCATTAAGGATGATTTGGTAAATGCAGGGGCTACTTATGTAGACGAGGAAGTAGTAGTAGATGGTCACCTAATAACTTCCAGAACTCCTAAGGATTTACCAGCCTTCTGTAAGGCCATCATTGAATTGTTAAATAAATAAAGATAGAATGCACCTCTAAGTATGTTTAAACTGGGAGGTGCATTTTAATGTAGTCATAATATGTGTGTTCATAATATGAATTTTTTAAAGATTACTAGCTATTTCTTATTCCTTTTTATTATTCACTATAAATAAACTCTATATTACCCACACCCATGTCTATATCCAAATGGATGGTAACCTCTGCCCTATCATAATCAGGAGAGATATAATAATCACCCCTTTTAACTATATTTAAATCTTTTAGGTTGGAATTGGATAGGGCTGAATCCATCTCAACTCTTAAACCCACATCAGGAGGAAGTATTATCTTGATATCGGAAGCCCCTGTATTAATATCAAAATCTAGATCATGCCTCTTACCTAATATAAAAGTCATGTCAGTAGCCCCTGAATCTAGGTCGATTTTTCTAACGGCAAGATCTTCCAAATTCAACTCACAGGATACGGCTCCTAAATCTAAATCTATATCCCAGATAATATCCTCGTTAAGCTTGAAGGTATAGCTATCATACATCCTGTCCCTCTGGATTCCACTTATTTTAAAGGGCCTAGACTGGAAATCTAATACTGCCCTTTGCCTGTTGTTCATGTAGCTTTCCCTAAAGTCCAGTGGCCTACCCCTTAAGTCAGCCTCTAGTAGGTGGTCTTTAGTGGAAGCAATTTTCAGCTGGCTTGCTCCAATATCTAGCTTTAAATGCCCATAGCTAGTATCAGGAAGTTTTTCTATGGTAAGGGTTTCTGATTGGACTTCATCGGTGGTATTAGTGGGCATAAGGAGGCCATAAACTATTATAATGATAAAGATTATAATCCAGCTTATATAAGTAATAAGCCGCTTATTTTTAAAAATTATATTGACCCCTATGGCGATTAAGAATAAGGGCCAGAGATCAAGTAGGCTTAAGAAGATGTTGAAATTCACATAGCCCAGGTTAAATAATAAGAGGAAAATCCCTAATATAATAAGGATAAATCCACCAACTTCCTTCTTTCTCACACTATCCCTCCTGTTTTAATATCTTAATAGATAATTATGCCAATAAGTAAGAACTGATTATTAATAATATACCTATAAATTCGATTAATAAAATTAATTATTTATATATTAAAGGGGATGTATAAAGTAAAGGGTGATA
>JAAYLY010000086.1 GCA_012521625.1 Tissierellia bacterium
ACCCTAATATGGCTCTCGGCTACCCTGGTCAGGATAGCACCTGCTAAGGGACTTTCCCTATAGACCTTTTCACCAGTTTCAACTACGGCTAAACTCCTGGAGCTTGGGATTCCTAGTCCATGCATAGCTTCACTTATGATGTATTCTCTAAGCATTGGACCCAAGGCAGCCCTTCCATCTCCTCCCCTTGAATAGATGGTCCTTCCTGAACCTTTAAGCTGTATATCGTATCTCTTTCCAGCGGGAGTTATATGTTCTCCCAGCAAGATGGCCCTACCATCCCCTAACATGGTAAAATGACCAAATTGATGGCCTGCATAGGCTTGGGAAATAGGGTCTCCTCCTATAGGAACCCTATTACCTGCTAGGATATTTACACCCTTAGGGCTTAATAGGCCATCTATATTTAGTCCCAGGTCACTTGCTAAATCCTTATTTAAGATGACTAGCTTAGGAGAAGAAACCGGATTTAATTTGGCCTTAGTATATAGGGTATCTGGTAAATTTATATAGCTATTATCAAAATTCCATCCTATATTAACTACATTTTTATCCATTATTTTCATCCTTTATTTAATAATTAATTTCATTACTTTTATTAATTCCCTTATTATCTATTATCTACCCTTCTTTACTAATTATCTTGCTAATATTTTACAATCTTTGCGAAATCGGGGACGGTTCTCCATTTCGCATTTTTAGTAAAACAAAAGGCCAGGGTAAAACCCTAGCCCTATCTCCAAAACTTAGTATAACCAGCCTTATCTTGAATATTGAATTGGATAATTTCCTTTAATAAATTAAAGTCAACATCCTTATTCCAAGGTATACGGAAAATTTCCTTAGTATAGTTATAACCTGCCTTTTTTATCTCTTCACTAAACTTTTCTATGGTTACACTTTCAGGTGCTACAGATATATGATTTTTAGCAGTACTAAAACCTATAATAAAGGTACCTTCATGGGTAAACATTGGCTGATTCCAGCCTATCCTAGACTGAAGTTGTGGAAATGTGTCTATTATCCAGTCAAAGATATCTTCCAGCCTTTGCCTCTTATCCAAGTCCTCTATAGTGCTTAGGTAATCATTTAAAGTTTCCATATATACACTCCTATAAATTAACTTGCCTTAAATTAATACCCTTAAATTTAATAACTAGCTCTTTATAGCATTTCTTTATAAGCTTTTATCTTACTGAGTATTTCAAAATATTCCCTATCTAGCCTCTCCTTAATTTCTTCATCGGTCTCCATAGATAGACAGCCTATTATCCCTGATAGCTTAGTTTCAAGTAATATTATTTCTTCCCTTATATTTTGCTTCTGGTCTTTCTTTTTATTCTTATTTAAAAATTCTTGGTAGTTTCCATTAAATATATGGATCTTATGATTGTCTATAGTCATAATAGTATCTGCAATGGAGCTGATAAACCTCCGGTCATGGGAGACTAGCAAAATGGTATTATGGTAATCCTTAAGTGTAGATTCTACTGCTTCTAAAGAGTCTATATCTAGATAATTAGTAGGTTCATCAAGTATTAAAAGATTGATATCCTGAAGGATTATCTTTGCAAAGGATACCTTAACCCGCTCTCCACCACTTAATATTCCAACCTTCTTATGGACTGAATCACCTCTAAAAAGGAGCCTTCCAAGTAGTAACCTACAGAACTCCTCAGGATAAGCACTAGTCTCCATTACATTTTCTAAGATGGTTAAATTATCA
>JAAYLY010000087.1 GCA_012521625.1 Tissierellia bacterium
AGCTAGTGGGGAAATAGATTTAAAGCTATTAGATAGCTTTTATATCAACATGAATAGGTATATAATCAACTTAAGAAAAGGCAGAATTGATGTGGATAAGCTAAGAATTAAAGAATATGTATTGCCTGATATATTTAGCTTTAATGAGGGGGATGTATTCTACCACTCCCTATTGAATTACTGTAAGGTATTAAAAAAAGAAGTTAGATCCAATGTCTTAACTTCTTTAATCAGTACCAAATCAGGCAATTATTTATTTAAAAGGGACCCTGTCTAACTGGATTGGGTTTCTTTTTGCAAGTAGTCTAAAAAGTCCTTTTCAGGGATTTCAGATAAAAGAGATAATTCCTTGATAAAGCTGTCCTTAAGTGCTAAATAATCATGATTTTTAGTGTTTAGACCCGTGTATTCCAATGCTTTGATTATTAAGAGCATGTCTTCCTTAGACATTTCCTGGATTGAGATTTTATCAAAGTTAAGCATAATGCGACCCCTTTCCTTAGATTCTATATATATTCTACATCTTTTGACAAAAACAATCAATAGACCACAAACAAAGAAAATATGATAAATTAAAGGTAGGTAAGTAAGATTATGAATACAATTTTAGTTTCCTTAAATTCCAAATATATACATTCCAATTTAGCCATAAGGTATTTATCTAAATACGTCTCTAGTATGAAGAGGGTAGATATCTATGAATTTACTATAAATCAAAGTCCTGAATTTATTGCATCAGAAATCTACAGGCTTTCACCTAATCTAGTGGGTTTTTCAACCTATATATGGAACTTAAAGGAGACCCTTGGGGTTTGTGAAATTTTAAAGCTAGTTAAACCCGACCTAAAGATCCTACTAGGTGGTCCGGAAGTTTCCTATGACGGTGAAATCATAATGGAGGAATATCCCTTTATAGATTATATAATCTATGGGGAGGGGGAGGAGACCTTTAAGGAATTTCTTCAAAAAGAACCTAAGGGGGAATTGGAGGATATAAGAGGCTTAATCTATAGGGAAGGGGATAGGATAATCAAAAATCCTGAAAGAGATCTAATTATGGATTTAAACACCATCCCCTTTCCCTATGATGAAGGATCTAGGGGATTAGAAAATAGGATAGTTTACTATGAAAGTTCAAGGGGATGTCCTTTTAACTGCCAATACTGCCTATCTTCAACCATAAGGGGAGTAAGGTATTTGGATTTAGATAGGGTAAAAAGGGACCTATCCTTTTTGATAGATGAGAAGGTTAAGCAGGTTAAATTCGTAGATAGGACCTTTAATGCCAATAAGGAACATGCCATGGAGATTCTAAAATTTATTAAGGAGAAGGATCCAGATAACATCAACTTCCACTTTGAAATAACAGCCCACTTAATCGACCAGGATTTTTTAGATCTCTTGAAGGATGTAAAAGAGGGCCTATTCCAGTTTGAAATAGGGGTTCAGTCAACCAACGATGAAACTATAGATGCTATTAAGCGTACTACGGATTTTACCCAATTAAGTGATGTGGTCAGGACTATAAAATCCTTTAAAAATATCCACCTGCATTTAGACCTAATAGCAGGCCTACCCTATGAAGGCTATGATAGCTTTAAGGAATCCTTTAACGACGTCTATAATTTGAGGCCGGAAAAATTACAGCTGGGTTTTTTGAAATTATTAAAGGGTTCAGGTTTAAGGTTAAATCAAGCAAAACATGGATATAAATATATAGATGAACCACCTTACCAAGTATTGGAAAGTAAGTATATCAGCTATGGGGACTTGTTAAAATTAAAGGATATAGAGGACTTGGTAGAAAAATATTACAATGAGGGCTATTTTGAGAATGCCTTAAATTATTTAATTAAAGAATATTATAATAGCCCCTTTGACTTCTATGAAGACTTTTCCAGCTACTGGGTCTCTAAAGCTTATCATAAGATTTTCCATAGTAGGGATAAGCTATATAAGATCCTACTGGAGTTTGTAAACTACAAAGAATTTAAGGATGAATTCTTTGTGGAAGTGCTTAAATTCGATTATCTATTGAATAATAAGAATCCTAAGCTAAATTTTAATAAGGATGTTAACTTTAGATTAAACCTCCATGACCTATTAAAGAATGAAGACTTGCTAGATGAATATCTATATGAATTTAAGGATATGCCTACTAAAAAGTTGATAAATAGGGTAGTAGTGGAAGCTTTTAAATTTAATATACTAGGGGCTATAGGAAAGGACTTTGAAGAGAAGAAGCAGGAAGAAAGTTATATCCTTTTCCTTCATAGAGATGGCGTCATCAGTAGGGGGAGTGTCTATGATATTAGCCGTATAGTTAGGGAGATGATTTAAGTGGATTTTATAAACGATATCATATATGTTAATAAAGAGGTTGGTCTTAAGACCATCCACAGCTTTAAGAAGAATTGGTTTATTATCTTCACAGGTATTATATATACCCTTTTAAATATTATAATTTACTCCATTATGGACACTATCTTTTCCGGGCCCCTATATATCCTATCAGGAATAGTGGCTGCTATAATTACTAGTGCCATGATTTCTAACTACCTTTATCTTTTGTTTAATATCATCAACTACAATAGGGTAACTCTAGATGATTTTAGAGATGGGTTTTTATACTTTTTAAGAAAGCTATATGGAGTTCTATTTATAGCCTATGTGGCTAGGTTATTGTTATCCTATCTATCGCCTATATTGGGAGGTTTAAGGCCCTTAGTAGGACCTTTAATATATTTATCCCTCTTTGTTCTCTTAAATCCCTTACCAGAAACCATCTATTTAAAGTATTATAATTCCTGGGAGAGTATAGTAGAGAGCCTAGAGTTTATGAGGGAAAACTGGCTAAACTGGTCATTGCCTAATATAGTATTTATGACCCTGCTTTATAAGATAACAGGAAGAGGTTATATTAATATCTTTACCACCCATATATCCTTTGGATTTAATTTTGAAATGCGGGCAATTCTCATGTACTTGCTGGCTCAACTAATATTTTCTATAATGATGATCTATAGGGGTCATCTATATAAGTTGTTAAGCACTAGTACTAGGCGAAAAAGAATGTTCATGAAAAAATTATAGGATAGGGAGATTGTATGAAGACTTTAGATGAATTTTTTAAGAAGAAGACGGACAACCTAACTTTTATTGAATTGAAGGAAGATTCCTTGGTAAAACTTAAGGGTTATACTATTAAGGCAAATCTTCCCCTACCCCTTTTGTCCGATGTTTTAATTGAAGGGATAAAGGAGGGGGACTTTGAGGAGGGTATTAATTTAATGGATATCCTCCAAGGCATGATATATACCCTGGGGAGCGATAGAGATTTTCCTTATAACCATCAATATATAAAGATTTTACAAGCCTCTGATAAAAAGGCCCTTGAGTATATCTTTTATAAAGCTCTTAAGGATCTGGAAGCTGG
This sequence comes from Tissierellia bacterium, assembly GCA_012521625.1. Classification (GTDB taxonomy): domain Bacteria; phylum Bacillota; class Clostridia; order Tissierellales; family Tissierellaceae; genus JAAYTL01. Next base: position 3,437 of record JAAYLY010000087.1, read on the forward strand.
TAGCTTAGAGGATGCTTGTATAATACTTCGTGGACTACTAGAAGTTGAACCTGAAAACTTAGATATCCTATTTAACTATGGTTTAGCCTTAGAATCCATAGCAAAGAAATTCATGGAGGATGGTAAGGAAGAGGCGGATAGCTTTTTAGAATATTCTACTAGGGTATTTGAATCCATATTGGAAAAAGAAAAAAACTATGCCTTAAGCCATTATAAATTAGGCTATCACTATATGTATTATGGTCACTTTTTAAAGGCTAGTTTAAGCTGGAAAAAATTCTTAACCTTAAGCAATGATGAGGTCCTAGTCCAAGAAGTTAGGAATGAAATAGAGAAGATAGAAGATGATGCCATTTATGAAACTGGAATAACCTATTTAATTTATAAGGACTATGACAAGGCTTTAGATTCCTTTTTGAAACTTATCCCTAAACATGAGGAAAGCTGGAATATAAACTTTTCTATAGGCCAAGCCTATATGGGTCTTGAGGAGTATGATAAAGCTATTGGATATATTAACAAGGCCATAGAACTAAATGATGATAATCCCGATCTATATAATGAATTAGGCATTATCTATATAAATCTTGATATGATAGCTGAAGCTATAGAAGTTTTTACAAATGGCATAGAAGCTTGTGAGGATGATTATAAGTTATATTATAATAGGGGTATAGCCTATACCCTCTTGAATGATTACTCAAGTGCTTTGTCAGACGTCAATAAGGCATATGAATTAAATCCCACAGAAGAGATAAAAAATCATAAGGAAGAACTTGAAAAATCTGTTGATAATTTGTATAATATTTGATGAAGAGAGCATAATATCACTTAATTTCAGTAATATTGTAAATTTAGAACAAAAAA
>JAAYLY010000088.1 GCA_012521625.1 Tissierellia bacterium
ACCTTCCTATCTAGGGTAGCCTTGGCTTTTTGACCACCCATCTTATGAAGCCTAGCCTCAGAGATTCCCATCCTCTTAGGTGGACCCTTTATGGAGGCGTTTTTTTGACTAGTTTCTATTATGGCCCGTTCCAGCCTCCCCTTCTCATCTACGTATTGCTTGTATTCAAAATATGCCCTTTCCTTTTCTAATTCCTTCTGTTCTTTATACTTAGAGTAGTTGCCGTTGTAGGTCTTAATTTTCCCATCTTCCAACTCTATTATCTTGTTACACAATTTATCTAAGAAGTCCCTATCGTGGGAGATGATTATAAAGGCCCCATCATATTGAGATAATATTTCTTCCAATAGCTCTATACCTTCTATATCTAAATTACTAGTAGGCTCATCGGCAAAGAGCATTAGACTATCATCACTTAAGGCTTGAGCCAGCTTGAACCTAGTCTTTTCACCGCCACTCATAGTATCATCCCAAAGAGCCTTAGTCCTAAATTTAGAAGCCATTTCTTCACTTAAATACTTTTTATTAGGCTGACCTAATTGTGATACATATTCATACTTACCATGGATTTTAATCCAGCCTTCATCTGCTTTAATCCTCTGGCTTAATATATCCAGTAAGGTAGTCTTGCCTATCCCATTTCGACCAACTAAACCTATACGGTCATTGGAATATACCTTCAAATCATCTATATCTAAGATCAGCCTATGGCCGTAATATTTTTTAATACTTTTAGATTCTAAAATAAGCATAAAAAAACCTCCCTTATTTCTAGGAGGATAGCATAGTCCTTATTAAAGTATATTAGCTTACAGACAAGGACAAAACTATATAGAAAGTTATATATTAACTTTCCTCTGCCTTAATATTTAGCCAAGTATTTTAGATGTTTATACTATCCACCTAGTTGAAAAATTGCACAACAAAAAAACCTATATGGCTTTAAGTTGGTCATTAATTTTTCTTGATTAAGTGGATTATATGAACATTCTATAAATACCTTACCCTTTCTTTAATTGTTGTTGATATTATTATAACTATTATTTTTATTTCAGTCAAATGCGAAATCGGGGATACACTTTAAGGCCACCGGCAGCCTCTATATTACGTATTTTTATGTCACATTTAGTGCCTTAAATCATAACTTAGATTATAGACTAAAATATTTTGGAGGATCAAGATGACTGCTATAATCAATAGTGTTATATCTCTGTTTATAATGATTTTAGTAGGCCTATATGGGGCCAAGCGAAATATTATAAATGACAAGTTAAATAAAGGATTAACAGATATTCTCATTCAAATTGCCCTTCCCTTTATGATAGTATCATCCTTTATCTTTTCATATGATGAAACTATTAAGGATAATATTATTAAGACCTTTTACTATAGCCTATTGGCATATATTTTAATCATAATCCTTTCCTACTTAGTCCTAATACCTGTAAAGGAAAATAAAAAGACGGTACTTCACTTCGCCAACGTATTTGTGAATACAGGCTATATTGGATTTCCAATACTTAATGCTATCTATGGACCTGAAGGTGTAATATATGGGTCAATCTTTAATATGTTCTTCGTCATATTGGTATGGACCTATGGAATTATGCTTTATGAGGGTAAGCTTAATCAATTTAATGAATTTAAAAAAATCCTATTAAATCCTTCCATTATTGCTGTAATCATCGGTATTATAATATTCATGTTTGATATAAAACTTCCAATAGCTTTATTTAGCAGTATAGAAAGCATCGGAAGTATGACTGGTCCATTATCCATGATAATCATAGGAGTTATACTATCCAAGGTAAAATTCAAGGAATATATGAGGGACAAAACCCTTTATTATGGTATATTTACAAAATTAATTTTGATTCCTTTGACCATATGTTTTATATTCTCTATTTTTAAACCTTCAAAAGCTGTCAACTCTGTAATTATCATGACAGCCATGCCAGCCTCCACCATGACCTCGATCTTGGCTGAAAAATATAATAAGGAGAAGGAATTTGCTGCATTACTAGTTTCTTTAACCACCCTCCTCTCCTTAATTTCTGTCCCAATCCTATTAAGGTTTATATAATGCGAAATCGGGGATACCCTTTCAGGGCACACAGCAGTTCTCGATTTCGCATTACCTTCTTCCTAAATATTTCATATTGTACAAGCTAAATACATATTTTATAGGATTTATGGCCATGATAAATAAACATAAATAATATAAGAGGTGTTGAAGTTTGTTAGAGGCCTATAGGGATTTTAACGAGAAAAGGATGTTCATATTCCAAGAGATGATTAAAGCCTTTTGGAATAATCTGGTTAAGGATAATTCAGATTTAGAGGAATTGGCTATAAATATTAAAAATAAATATGGCTTTGAAAATAGGGACCTAGCCTTTATC
>JAAYLY010000089.1 GCA_012521625.1 Tissierellia bacterium
AATGTCTTAGCTGTGGTTACTGTGTCTCCGAATGTGATTTTGGGGCTATAGCCGATAAGATAGAATTCATCCCCCTAATAGAGCTGTTGAAGGATAAGGAAAAGCCCGTCTATGCCACCATTGCCCCAGCTGCAGCAGGTCAATTCGGTGAAAATATTACCATGAGCCATTTAAGGACTGCCCTAAAACTAATGGGTTTTAGGGATCTTATAGAAGTAGCCCTCTTTGCTGACATCTTAACTATAAAAGAGGCCTTTGAATTCAACAAGTTAGTAAAGAATGAGGAGGACTTCTTCTTAACCAGCTGCTGCTGTCCCGTATGGTTTAATATGGTTAAGAAGAACTATCCAGACCTTTATGAGAAGATGTCCCCATCTGTATCCCCCATGATAGCATCAGGCAGGATATTAAAAAGGCTATATCCCAATGCTAGGGTAGTATTTATCGGACCCTGTATAGCCAAAAAATCCGAAGCCAAAGAGCCCCACCTAGAAGGGGCCATAGATTTCGTACTCAACTTTAAAGAGCTAAAGGAGATCTTCAAGGCCCTTCAGATAGATCTCCAATCCCTCCAGCCAGATGATATAGACCAGGCTTCCTTAGGAGGCAGGCTATATGCTAGAACTGGTGGCGTCAGCTTTTCCGTTAAGACTGCCGTCAACCGCCTAGAACCTACTAGGGTTATAAAACTGAAGGCTAAAAAGGTTCACGGGGTCAATGAATGTAAGGGAATATTAAATGACCTAAGGGAGAGGAAGGATATCAAGGCCAACTTTATCGAGGGTATGGGGTGTATAGGGGGGTGTGTAGGTGGCCCTAGGACCAATATAGATGTGGATAAGGGAACTAAGCATGTAAACGAATTTGGTGAAGAATCCTTCATCCTAACTCCCTTTGACAATAAGAATATCTTTAGGATACTGGAAAACTTCGGAATCCATAGCCTAGAGGGTATGATGCAGGATGAAGAATTTATGGAAATCCTGACTAGGGAAACTTAATATGGTATTTTTTAAGCTATGTAAACCTAGGTACAAGGTGAACAGATTAAAGTTAAATATAGCATAAAATTAATCCTTAAGTAAACTACCCCCCAAATCTTAAGATTTAGGGGGTTAGAAATACATATAGACTTTCTTGCAAAACACCTACTTAGATGCTAAAGATATATCTTATATAAAAAGGAAAGACTATCCTAATTTAAGGCCCTTATAAGCATCTTATAGGTGGAATCCATAGCTACTTGAGTATTAACATCAAAATACTGTTCCCTGTTGTTAATATAGGTCAAGCTGCATAAGGTTTTCTTACGCTGAATTTTGAGACCATACACGTCCTCCTAACCTTATTTTTTAATCGACCGACCAGTCGGTCACTACCCTGTATATTACATTATTTACACCTTTTAGGTCAACTATCCCCTAATTAATTCATCAGCTAATAGTCTAAGTTATCAAGGCTATTATAGCGTAACCATTTAGGCATTAGATAGGGGGATAAAAGAAGGGACGGCTATAGAAACCGTCCCTTCTTTTAAAAGCTTATAGGTGAAACTAGCCTCTTTAGAAGTGAAACTACACTCCAGGCTGCCAGGGTGCTTGATTTTGGATTATCAGCTGAAGGCCTAGACTCTATCTGAACTGCTACCCTTACCCTATCTCCTTGAAATTTAATAGTATGCCTATTGCTCTTCAACTCTGGCACACTCCTTATTGTAACCTTAGTCTTATCCACTCCTGCACTGGCTAAGGCAGTTGCCACTGCCACATTGATATTCTTAGGGAAGGCTTCAATGGCTTCTTTTGCTGTACCAGTAAATACATCTACTGCTTCTACTTCTGACAGTTCCTTACCCTCCAAATATGGGGCCCCAACTAAGGACTTGGGAGCCTTTTCAGTAAGGATCTGGACCCTGCCCTCTTCCATCAACATGGCTGAGCTTAATACATCAAATCCTCCTACTGCCCCTGAGGTTAAATGTACTCGGCAGTTGTTTTCCCTAGCTAAACTTGCCATAGCTTTATAAAAGCTCTCATCGGCAAAGGCACCGACGGATAATACTATTAGGTTGATGCCCTTAGCCAAGATCTTTTCCCCCATCTCCTTTACTACAGCTGGACCAGCTGCCTCAATTATGTAGTCAGGCCTTTCCTCTAGGACCTCATCTAGATCCCTATAGGCTTTAGTATTGACTTCGTCAGCTAGTTTAAGGGCATTTTCATACCTGCCACTTAATATACCTACTAATTCAAAATCCTCCCTAAGGTCCTTTACTATGGCCCTTGCTATTATACTTCCTAGGGCACCACTTCCAACTATAGCTAGTCTTATTCTTTCCATGTCCCCCTTTAACCTCCTCTTCTTGTTCATCAATTATTTTTTATTATTAAGCCTTCTTACCATCTTACCATATCTATCCCTGATTTTCCTCCAACCACCTTATGGCGCATTCTACAAATACAGAGCTACCTAAGGGCAAAAGCCCAGCTCTGCAAATTGGTGGATCTTTCTTCTATAGTAGACTATTTCATCCTTCAATTCATAAGCCCTAGTAAGAATATCCATCTCCTATCCTCCCATTTTTAAATCTCTAATCTATAATCTAGGCATACTTAATATTTTTATACCCAAGAACTCCTAGTCCTTATTAGTATTAATCTTATTATATCCATAAAAGGAGGAAAAGACCAAGCTAAGCTTGATCTTTAATCTAAGTCTATTATCCAATTACCCTTTAGGATAGCAGTTGGTGATGTGAAGTAAAGTTTAAAAGTCCTTCCTACATCTTTCTTAGAGATAAAGAGATCCATAAAGCCTTCTTCTTCACTAGGCCCTATTCCATAGCCGTCTATCCCCCTTATATATAGGGAATCTATTATCTCATCTTGGGTGGAGTTGATTTTAAACTTAACTATAATCTCTTCACCTTCCGCCCTAGCATCTGCCAGATATATGCTAAAGGGGCCTAAAGGCAATTCCTTATCTAAGGTCATTAGCTCCCCATCCTCGGGAGTCCTTATCTTAATCTTATCCGTCTTAAGCTCAGGATACCTAACTTTAACATAGGGTAGGATGAGTTTTAAACCTTCCTGATCAGCCAGGTCAAAGTAAAAATCGGACATTAAATTCCCAAAGGATGATGGTATGTTGGGATAATACTTATTACCCTCCCTATCCTCAATATACATGCTCTTTTCAATATCATAAAATCTAGCCATCCATAGATTCTGTTCAAAGGGATAATCTTCAACTAATTTATCTTGGCTTTGATGGAGTAAGCTTATCTTTAGTCCATCTTCCAAAGGCTTTTTAATGGCTACTATGGTAACCCCCTTATCAGATGCGTGCTCACCCAATTGTAGGAAGTCATCAACTTTTAAAGTTTTCTCCAAGCTAAAGGGAATTTCCATCTGGCCTAATATTAAGCTATAGCTATTTCCTTCATCTGTCACTTCAAAGTGGTAGTTACCCTGCCAATATTCTCCTCCACCGGCTCTATCCCAGCGGGTTGTAGATATTATATTTCCATCCATATCCTTAATTAAAACTTCTGTGTTTTTTATATTTTTGTAATTACTCTCAATGGATATCAGAAGTTCCTTCCCTAGCTTCGATGCAGCCTTAATCTCTACATAAACCTCATCTTCCTCGTATAAAACTGGCTCCTGTAAGGCTAAAACTTCACCTTTCTCTGTATCTACTACCACATTGTAGCCTGGTATATATTGTAAAGCCCTCCTGATGGCAGCTTCCACCCTATCGAAGCCTATTAGGCCCATGCTTCCTATTAAGATGACAAAGGATGCAGCTAGGGAAATCAGCCTTTTATTCCTCTTCCTCCTTAATTCAACTTCTGCCTTCCTAAGGCCCATTTCTATAGCCTTATCTAATTCATCCGGAATGGGAATTTGGTCAAAATTATCCTTAAGTCTACTCATAGAATCCCTCCTCTAACCTCAACTTCTCCAAAGCCCTATAATATCTACTCTTAACCGTACTTATGGATAGATTTAACTCCCCAGCTATCAATTCAAAGGTATAATCAAAGTAAATCTTTAGGATTATGATATTCTTCTCATCTAGGGTTAGGGCCATTAAACCATCTAGGAAGAAGGATAGGTTATCCCTATCTTCTCCCAAACTTTTATCTAATAGGCTCATATCATCTACTAAGATGGGTCCCCTTTTCTTAAGAAGGTCCTTAGCCTTGTTAACTGCAATCTTCAATATCCAAGATTTAAACTTACCCTTATCCCTCAGCTTATCCTTTGAAAGATAGGCCTGGTAGGCTGTCTCCTGAACTATGTCTAAGGCATCAGCCTCATTATGAACATAGCTGTAGGCTATTCTGTAGATATCTGCTTTGTATCTTAGAAATAAGTCCTGGAATTCACTTTTACTGATTTTAATCTCAATCCACCTCCAAAGAAGCACTTCTATATATAAGACGAATTATAAGCTTAAAAAGTTTCATTTAAATTAGGTAAAAAATTTTATATTAGCTATAATTGACTATAAACCAAGGATAGATGAAGACACGGATATTGTGTTTAAGTAGCATTTAATAATATTCTATCCTTATAAAGAAAAAAGACCAGGCTAAGCCTGATCTTTTAATGTAAATCTATAACCCAATCCCTTTAAGAAAGCTTATTTTATATATTTTAAGATTTTTTCACTGGCCTTTAGGCCATTGCCAGATACAACTACTACCGTCTTTTCATTGAGACCTATCTTCTTATCCTTAATTAGTTGATTTAGGCCTGCAAAGGCAGTGGCTGATGTAGGTTCTATAAAGTAGCCTTTCTTACAGGTCTCCTTTAAAGCCTCGATTATTTCCTCTTCCTCAACAGCTAGAATTTCACCATCACAGGACCTAACTGCTTCTACAACTTCTTCAGCCTTACAGGACTTTATAGTAATCCCTTCTGCCACCGATGGTTTAGGTTCATAATCCTCCTCTAAGCCATGGAACTTCCTATATAAGAGGTTGGAGTTATGGGTCTGGACTCCAAATACCCTTGGTAGCCTCTCTACTTCCCCATTGGCTAAAAGCTCACTAAAGCCCTGATATAGGCCTAGGGCTAGGCTACCATTACCTACTGGGCAGATGATATTATCCGGCTGAGAATAGCCCAATTGTTCCCAAATCTCATAGGCCATGGACTTAACTCCCTCTACAAAATAGGGATGCCAGTTATGGCTGGCATATACCCCACCACTTACCTCTTGGGCAGCCCTAGCCGTAGCCTCCCGGGGTCCTGGTACCTGATGGATCCTGGCCCCAGATGCAATTACCTGGGCCACCTTACCTTCTGAAGTACCTTCAGGAACATAGATATTACAGTCCATACCAGCCTTTACTGCATATTCGGCCACAGAAGCCCCAGCATTGCCAGAGGAGTCCTCAGTTATCTTCCTCACCCCCTTAATAGCCAGGTAGTTGATCATCATAGCAACCCCCCGATCCTTAAAGGAGCCCGTGGGCATCAGGGCCTCGTTTTTTATATAGATTTTTTGGTCCTTCCAATCTTCTTCTACTAAAGGAGTTAATCCTTCCCCAAAGCTGGTAACTAAGTCCTCCTTCTTTATTGGATAGGCCTTGTCGTACCTCCAAAGGCTAAAATCATCCTTCCTAATGTCCTCCTTAGTAAATTTAACCTCCCTATCTAACCAGAGGGAACCACCACATTCACATCTCCAACCTTCAAAGGATTCATCATAGCTTGCATCACATCTTTTACATATGTATTTCACCATAATCCCCCCTTTAATTTCAACGGCTAAAGATTGAAATTAACTCGTTAAAGAATAAAAATTCCATTTATTTCATTATATCACTTATAGCTTTAATTCACTATAGTTGCACCTAAAACAAACAAAAACTTCCCCGCTTATCAGCTAGGGAAGTTTTTTCACCTATTTATTATTTTAACCCCATCGCCTTCCTCTTCTTGATAATATGGGCTTCTATATCCTTGGCTGCCTCAACTGGATCGTCCCCTAAGGCAACCTTTCCACCAGTTAGTTGTTCTACATCCTCTGTCAAAAGCTTCACCAACTCAGGTGCTCCAGTAATAAATGGTGTTGGAGATAGGTGGGTATAGGCTCCATAGGCCACAGCAAAGATACCGTCTATGGTAGCTTTTTGCTCCATCCACTCTGGGGCTGTAACAGCTATTGGTAAATCTGGTATATCAACATTTAGGTGTTCAGCTAAGGCTGTTACTAACATGGAAACCCTACCAGTGTCAGTACAAGTCCCAAAGCTTAAGACCGGCGGTATTTGAAGGGCCTTACATACTGCCTGCAAGCCTTCACCGGCATATTGGATAGCATCAAGATTACATAGTCCAGCCACTTCCAACCCATGGTTACCGCAGCCCCCTGCTACTACTAGGATATCCCTCTTGATTAACTCCTTAGTTATATTTACCGTATTCCAATCATGGGGACCATTCCTTAAGGTTGCACAGTTGGCCAGGGCTACTATCCCCTTTATTTGTCCCTTCGCTATTACATCTACTAGGGCATCTAGGTCGTTCCCTATAGCCTTTAGGACTGCTTCTGTTGAGAAGCCTGCTATGGCCTTAGTCTTATGCTTTGGTACCATAGGCTTAACCTTACCATGTCTCTTCTTGAAGTTTTCAATGGCAATTCTTATACACTCTTCAGCCATCTCATCCACTTTTTCTGGATAATAGGGCATATTGTGTTCAGTCCCAGGAACTCCTATTATGGTACTTACGCTGATTAAAGCCACCTGATATTTTTCAGCATATTGATCTATATGGGGAGGTGAACAATTCTCTTCCATAACTAAAGCATCTACCGTACCAGTAGCTAAGAAGGGCTCTATTGCCAGCCAGTTACCCATTAGGCCTACGAAGACATCGTCAACTTGGAACCTCTGTAATAACTCCTGACCAGTTTCTATGGAGCCAACGATTCTAATACCCTTAGCTCCTGCTGCCCTTGCCATCTCCTGATACTTCTCTTCCTTAGCCTTCTGTAAAGTGGCCACTCCTACCCAAGGCTGATGGCCGTTAAAGGCGATGTTCACATAGTCAGGATCCATAATACCTAAGTCTACATCTACCTCATGAGGCATGGGGGTTCCGAATAGGATGTCCTGAACCATCTCCAGCCCAATTTGTGCCGTATAGATAGTTGATAGGCCTAAGCGAAGGGCCTTCTTAGCTAGGGATACATAATCTCCGTCTACGTTGGTTAAACAGCTGGCTATGCAATTTTGAACCTCATGCTCTACCCCGGTAGGATAGATGTTTAACTTCTTCCATACTTCCTTACGCTTAGTTGGGGCAAATACCTCCACCATCTTGCTTTCATGGTCAGGATTAGTCTTCATCTCCCTATCCAACAGCTCAGCCAACTCAATGGCCATCTTATTAATGGGTTGGTCTGTATCTATACCCAGCTTTTCACACATCCATTTTAACTTATCCACATCTTTAATCTTGAAAGGAGTCTTTCCTTCCCCTGTAGCCTTCAAGGTCCTAAAGGCTTCAAAGGCATGGTGGCCATATGTAGCAGCACCCATGATATTCCTCATTAGGAAATTCCTCATGGCCATTCCATCTCGGTCTATTCCGCAGACTCCCCTAACTGCCCCTGCCTTTTCACTGATCCTACAAGGCCCCTGGGTACATAGCTGGCAGGATAGGCCTTCCAAACAGAACTTACAGCGGATCTTTTCCTGGTCTTCCCAGCGGGAAAATACACTTGATAGACCGTCTTCCCTAATCCTTTTAAGCATCTCTTCCACAGAGTCATGGTAGGAAACACGACCCTCTAATCTCTCTCTAACCTTTTCGCTCATCTCTAAACCTCCATTTAGTATTTTCCATTATCTTAATATGTCCATTTTGGCTAATATCTATAACCATAATTTTCATAAGTCCCTTTAGGAAATTGCTCCCTATAATAGGTGATATAGAAGATGTAGGTTAGCAATTAGAAAGATATGCTAGCTATTAAGCTATTTAATTTAATATCTACAATAAAACTATATAATTAAAGATATAAATAGATAGATAATTGCTGATGTATAAATAGATAGATAATTCCTATAGATGGTATAATAGATAAGAAAGAATAAAAAATAAGAAATTTTCTAGGGCAATTTTATTTAAACTTTTGCAGGCAATTTTGGGCTTAATCATTGATATTATCTCGTTCTTTCAATAAAAGCAACTTTTCATCGACCTCCAGGGGGTTTTGCACTATTGAGGGTCGATAGATATAACTATGTCTAGATATCTCTGCTTACATAAGTTCTATCTTTTATCACTTTTTATGCTCTTAAAGGTTTTAAAGATATGGTAGAGTGTTTGTTCTTTGGTTCATAGAATCTAGCATATACTTTCGCAGTAAATTCTGACATATTGTTCTTCAACAAAAATCAAAGCCGCAATACTCCTGCGGCTTTGATAATCTAAAAACTTTAATAAGCTTTTTTGTATATGTTTAGCACATCTTCATAATCTAAAGGCTTGAAGTTCCCTATTTTTTTACCATCATTATTATCTATAGCAGCCTTGGCCATCTTTTCTAGGTCTTCTTCTTTAATTCCTACTTCCCTTAAGGACATAGGAATCTCTAGGGATTTAAAGAACTCTCTTGTTTTTTGAATAGCTAGCTTTGCAATTTCGTATTTATCAATATTCCTATCAATATCCCATACATTTACTCCATATTCTACAAACTTATCTACCCTCTCATCATCTAGCACATATTCCATCCAGGCTGGAGTTAATATGGCTAAACCTATACCATGGGTAATATCATAAAAGGCAGATAGTTCGTGTTCTATAGGGTGGACACTCCATTGTGAATCTTTTCCATAGGAAAGTAAGCCATTTATGGCCCAGCTGGAAGCCCACATGATATTAGCCCTTGCCTCATAGTTTTCTGGCTCTTCAAAGGCTATTTTGCCGTATTTGATACAAGTCTTTAGTATGGCTTCTGCAAATCTATCTTGTAGGTAGGCTCCATCGTTCAGTGTAAAATAGTTTTCGAAAGTGTGGCTCATTATATCAGCAATTCCAGCAGCTGTTTGTACCTTAGGAACGGTAAATGTATAAGTTGGGTCTAGTATGGAAAACTTAGGAGCCATGGATATGTGGTCAAAGGATAGCTTCTGTTTAGTTTCTAAGTTGGAAATAACAGCTCCTCTATCCATTTCAGAACCAGTAGCAGCCAGTGTCAGTATTGTACCTAAGGGTAGAGCATCTACAACTTCAGCCTTCTTTATTACCAAATCCCAGGGATCTCCATCATAGTAATAGCCAGCAGCTATTGCCTTGGAGCAGTCAATGGTGCTTCCTCCTCCAACAGCCAGTATAAAATCTATGTTATTTTCCCTTATTATCCTAATCCCTTCCCTTACACTATCTATTCTAGGGTTAGGTTCTATGCCTGATAGTTCCCAGAAGGGGATATCATTATCTTTTAGTATATCAACCACTTCTTGATATAGCCCTATCCTTTTAATACTTCCTCCACCATAAGTTAGAAGGACCCTTGTGCCGTACTTTTTAATCTCATCTGCCAATACCTTAATTTGGCCTTTTCCAAAAAATATTTCTGTAGGTATGGAATAATGGAAATTTTTTATTTTACGCCTCCTATGCTGTTTTGTAGTCTACTACATACTGGCCCATAACTTCCAGTAATCTATAGCAAGTATATTATACCATGCTTATACTATTTCTAAACACAGCCACATAAATTAGAAAGTTTTATATCCATAGTAAATTTACATTCTCCATCCATAGTATTATAAATATCTAATATGAGCTTGTGTATCTTATCCTTGTCCCCTCTTATGGTAGTAGACATTATTCCCACTTGGTATTCTAAATTATAAGATTTGATTATTTCTAAAACTTTGTCTATATGGGGAATATAGTCTTCAGTACCAATAGGTATGAAGGCTATTTCACAGGAAGCTATTTTTTCCACAGGGCACATATAAATCCTCCCCTTTTCCCTTCTTTAGACAATTCCCTTTCTTTTTCCATGGAGATATATTCTTCCTCTATAGTAGGAGGAATGAATAGGCATTCCTTAATGTCTACGAAATGGTCCTTTTTATAGCTTTTCATATCTTCTACAGTTTTAAAATTTGCATACTTGAACACAGAATTTTTCTGGAACTCTTTAGATAAATACATTTCTCCCCAGGCACTGTCTTTATTGATAGTGCCTATTAATAAATAGCCATTAGGCTTGAGCACCCTAAACATTTCTTCTATAGCCTTTTCTGG
>JAAYLY010000090.1 GCA_012521625.1 Tissierellia bacterium
AAAAAATTATTTCAAGTTTTTAATGGTATAATATTAGTATGATTTTTTATGGAAAGGAGTTTTTTAATGAGATACAAGATAGATATGCATAATCATACTGTTGCTAGCGGTCATGCATATAGCACTGTACAGGAGATAGCTAGGGAGGCTAGCAATAAGGGTATGGTCTATGTTGGCATTACTGACCACGGCCCAGCCCTCTTAGGTTATGATAATCCTTGGTATATATGGAATTTAAGGGTAGTCCCTGAAAATATATATGGTGTTGAGATTTTAAAGGGAGTAGAGGCTAATATAATAGATGATGATGGTAATATTGATATACCGGAAGGAATTTTGGACCAGCTGGATATAGTGCTGGCAGGCTTTCATGAGGGGCCTATACTACCTAAGAGTCAGGAGGAAAATACTAAAATCATATTAAATCTAATGGAGAATAAATATGTAGATATAGTAGTCCACTTGGGAAATCCACGCTTTCCCATAGATTATGAAAGGGTAGTGCTGAAGGCTAAGGAGAGTAATAAGCTAATAGAGATCAACAACAGCTCCCTTCATACCAGCAGGGAGGGCAGTAAGGAGAATTGCTTAAGGATAGCCCAATTATGTAAAAAGCACCAGGTACCTATGATCTTTAGCAGCGACAGCCATATTTCCTTTGACGTAGGCAGGTTCGATGAGATTTTTGAACTTATTAAGGATGTGGACATACCGGAGGACTTGATTATGAATTCCTCGGTAGAGAGCTTTGAAAGCTTTATGAAATCAAGGGGTAAGAAGAGATTTTTTAATAAATAAGGTTTAGAAAAAGGGGGATATAGATGTCAGCTTTTAAGACTATTGAGTGGAAGGACGATCAATTAGTACTACTGGATTGTACCAAGCTTCCGGTGGAGGAAAGCTATGTAGTTTGTAAGGACTACAGGACCCTGGCTGATGCCATAAGGAGGCTGGTGGTAAGGGGAGCTCCGGCCATTGGGCTGTCTGCAGCCTATGGGGTGGTCCTGGCTGCCATGGAAGCCAGGGGGAAGGCAAAGGATAAGGAGGACTTTGCTAGGCTGGTAAGGAAGGCCATTGAAGACTTATCCCAAACTAGGCCTACTGCAGTAAACCTCTTCTGGGCCTTAAGTAGGATGAATAAGAAGTTGGAGGATTTACTCTTCCTTGATTATGGTACCATTATTAAATCCCTGCTGGAAGAAGCCCATAGGATATATGAGGAGGATGTTAAGGCCAATATTCAGATGGGGAAATACGGCTCTGAGCTAGTGCTTCCAAACTCCAGCATATTAACCCACTGTAATGCAGGGGCCTTGGCTACAGCCGACTATGGTACGGCCTTGGGAGTCATTAGATATGCCCATAAGCAGGGTAAGAATATCCATGTCTATATAGATGAGACTAGGCCTTTACTGCAAGGGGCTAGGCTGACGGCCTGGGAGATGGTAAAGGAAGGTATACCTGCTACTTTGATTACCGACAATATGGCCGGCTACTGTATGAAGCTGGGTAAAATAGATATGGTCCTCTTTGGGGCCGATAGGATAGCAGCCAATGGGGATGTGGCCAACAAGATAGGCAGCTATTCCATCTCGGTATTGGCTAAGGAGCACGGCATACCAGTATATGTGGCAGCGCCCCTGTCCACTATAGATATAAACATAGAAAGTGGAGATGACATCCCCATTGAGGAAAGGGATAAGGATGAGGTTAGGCATCTCTATGGAGTTCAAACGGCTCCAGCTGATGTAGACGTATTCAACCCAGCCTTTGACGTTACGCCTAATCAGTACATTACAGGCATAATCACCGAGGTGGGAATCCTAAGGCCTCCATATAAGCTATCCATAGAAAAGGCCATCAATGGCTTGAGGACATTCTAAGAGAAAAGGAGGGGGAATATGAAAGACTATCAAGAATTATTAGGTAAAATTGTCATTGCCATAGCCATTATAATTGCGGCCAA
>JAAYLY010000091.1 GCA_012521625.1 Tissierellia bacterium
GCTGAGAAACATAATAGGAGGTGGATTAGTTCGGACCTAGGAAGTATTTCATCAGGCCTAATAAGAAAGCGCTTAGGTAGGGAACATAGGCCTTATAGGATCCTTAATAGTAGCCCATTAAGGTGGGAGGATAGGCTTAAATTACAAATTGAAAAATTAGACATAAATTACCATAAGATTAAGTTTTTAGAATATGACCTGGACCTATCTCAAATTAAATTAAATAAGAAGAATAGGGAAAAGGTGGAAAAACTTCAAAATACCAATTCCTTAGCCTTTATTGATTACATAGCCTTTGGTGGCCATTTGGAAAATAATGATGAGATAATTATCGAATATGAGGAATTAAGAAGGCCAGATAAGTTAATAATAGATACTGAAATGGAAGTGGATTTAAATCTACATTCCATCATACGGATAGTAGACGTCTTTGGCCAGGAGTATGTTCAAAGACTTAATGATTAACAAAAATTAATTTTTTATTTTATATTTTCATATGTACAAGTTGTAAAAAATAGGTTAATATTAAGTTATACTATATTTTAGGAGGATAAGTATGGATAGAGATAAACACATCCACGATGAAAATTGCCAACACGACCATAATCATGATTTTATGGATATAATCAACTTGACTACAGAAGATGGAGAAGAAGTTGAGTGTGGTATCATAGGAACCTTTGAAGTAGAAGATAAGGAGTATATGGCTCTATTAGATCTAGAAACTGAAGATGTCCTACTATTTGCCTATACAGAAGATGAAGAAGGCTTCGAACTGGCACCAATTGAAGATGATGAAGAATTCGATATAGTAGCAGAGGCTTACTATGAGCTTTTTGATGATGAATTCGATGATTATGAAGAATATGAATTTGAAGATGAAGAGGATGAAGAATAAAAGTACTTTGCTTATGCAAAGTACTTTTCTGTAATTTTTGAGGGAAGATAAATATTTCTAGAAAAGATTTGAGAACCCAGTATCATTTAGGGTATAATATAATGGACAACTAATATTTAGGAGATGAGCAGCATTTGAGTAGCATCAAGGTATATAATACATATTCAGAATATTTAGTAAAACGCTTTGGAGAAAAGGTTTACAAACTCCCCATAAGTTTGCCACTAACCTGTCCCAACAGGGATGGCTGTGTAGGCACTGGAGGCTGCACCTTCTGTGGGGAAGAAGGAGGCTCCTTCGAAAATCTATCTAACCGCTTGTCCATAAGGGACCAGCTCCTTAAAAATAAGGAATATATCAGCAAGAGGTATAAGGCCAAAAAGTTTATTGCATATTTCCAAAATTTTTCAAATACTTATGTACCACTGGAGGATTTTAAGGATAATATCCGCCAGGCCATTATAGATGATATAGTGGGCATTTCCATATCCACTAGGCCCGATTGTATTAGGGATGATTATTTAAGATTCCTAGAGGAAATAAAAAAAGAATATGATTTAGAAATAACTATAGAATTAGGTTTACAGTCTGTAAACTACCATAGTTTAATTAGGATAAATAGGGGACATACCCTGGCTGAGTTTATAGATGCGGTCCTAAGGATAAAAAGGGCCAATCTAAGAGTCTGTAGCCATCTTATACTGAACCTACCCTGGGATGATATGATAGATGTCATAGAAAACGCCAAGATCCTATCGGCTTTAAATGTAGATGAAATTAAATTACACTCCCTCTATATAGTGGAAGGGACTGAGATGGCTGAACAGTTTAAGAGGAATGAAATTGCCATGGTCTCCAAGGAAGAATATATGGAAAGGGTAATCACCTTCTTAGAGCATCTAGATCCTGAAATAGTAGTCCAGAGGATTATAGGTAGGGCTCCTGAGGAAAACACCCTATTTGTAAACTGGCAGGAATCCTGGTGGAGGATAAGGGATGAAATCGTTACCACCATGGAAGAAAGAAACAGCTTTCAAGGGGCTAAATTTAATTACCTAAATGGTAAGGCTTTAAATAAATTCCAATAAAACAAAAATAAATGAAAGGTAGGGGTTTATTATGTGCAAATTCATTTTAGGTGAAAAGGGTGCAGGCAAAACAAAGTGGTTAATTGACAACGCCAACAAGGACATGTTAGAAGGAAACGGGAACATCGCCTTTGTTGACGTTGACCATGACCACATTTTTTCACTTAATTATAACGTCCGCCTTATTAACGCCATGGAGTTCAATGTGGATAGCGTTGAGTCCCTCTATGGCTTTTTGTGTGGAATTATTGGCATGGATTACGACCTGGAAAAGATCTATGTGGACTCCATCTATAAGGTTATCGATTTAAGTATAGATGATTTAATAGACCTCTCTCGAAAACTTTCGGTAATAAGGGAAAAGTTCGGTACCCGTTTCTATATAAATGTTGATTATAGATTAGAAGATATGCCAGAGGAGCTAAAGGACTACTGTATTGAGTTAGAGTTATAATCCTACCTAGTTAAAAACCTCCTATCTTACAGGATAATGTAGATAGGAGGTTATTGTTGTATTAAGGAAAGTTTATGATCTTGTTATTAAATATTAAGTTATTAACTTATTAAGTTAATAAGTGGAGTAATCTATTTATTTTATTTTCATCTTCAATAAATTTTTTAATGAAGTATGGGCCATTATAAATATGATATAATAGATAATGCAGGGACATTCCCTGCATTATCATTTAAAGATATTTTGAGGCTACTTAAGTCTGAAGGTACCACAATCGGTCTCATCCACTGATTTAGCGTTCCTAGGCTTTATTTCAATTTTTCCAGCTGTACAATATTGACCATCTTTATTGTAATGGCAGTTATTAACTACACATTTAACTCCTTCAGTTATTTTTTCATTATGCATATTTATGCTCCTTTCAAGGTGAAATTTGTGGACAATTTTATTTTCTGCACTTATAGTTTATTTATACAGAAAAAAGAATGTAAGGTAGGTATATATATGGCTAAATTGGAAAGATTAGATAAGGTTTTAGCTAACATGGGATATGGAAGCAGAAAGGATGTAAAATCCTTTATTAAAGCTGGCCTTGTTAGCGTAAATGGTAAGATAATACTTGATAATAGTTTTAAGGTGGACCCTAATAATGACATGATCCAATTTAAGGATGGGGTGGTAAATTATAGAAAATATGTTTACCTAATGATGAATAAACCTCAAGGCTTAGTATCTTCCACCGATGACCCCTTCTCTAGAACTGTCATAGATCTACTGCCGGAAGAATACTTAATATATAAACCCTTTCCTGCAGGCCGCCTTGATAAGGATACGGAGGGCCTATTGTTGTTAACCAACGACGGCCAGCTTGCCCATCAGCTTTTATCCCCAAAGAAGGGGGTAGATAAGACCTACTATGTGGAGGTAGAGGGCTATGTAGATGAAAGCTACATAGTAGCCTTTAAAGAGGGGGTTGTTTTGGATGACGGTTATAAATGTCTACCAGCCCAGCTTGAAATAATCCAGCCGGATCTTATATCTAAGGTATATTTGACCATCCAGGAGGGTAAATTCCACCAGGTTAAGAGGATGTTCCAAAGCTTTGACATGAGGGTGGTATATCTAAAGAGGATTTCCATGGGTCCTTTAAAGTTGGATGAAAGTTTAGCTAGTGGTGAATTTAGGGAACTTACGGAAGAAGAATTAAGTCTATTAAAAAGTTGATTTCATATGATATAATAAGAGAAAATAGAAATTAGAATGGGTGTTATAATTTGAGTATCAATAGGAGGAATAGCGTATTTAAACGTTTCTTTGAACTGAGGTCTTCCTTGATTATGCAATACGGAAATGGAGATCTTACAAAAAGGGAATTCCTAGAACAAAATTTTGAATTAGTCAGAAGGACTAATTTAAAACCCTTTTTAAGGGTAGATACATACGAGAAGGGCTTATTTAATTATCAGTACTACAATGTCCTAGCCAAATATTATACCATGCTGGCCAAGGAGATAAGGAATAGGAAAAAGCACCGTAAGTATTACAATTATTACCTAAATAAGGGGAACAACTACTACCACGAGAAGGATAAGGCAGCCTTAGCCTTGCTTAAACTTATTGAATTTAAAGGGGTAGAAGCCTACTTTGTAGAGATGGATTCCAAATCCCTAAGGGATAAATTATTCGAAATAGTCCTACTGGATTATGAGGAGGCAATTTTCCACTCCAAGGCCCAATGGCTGTTGGATATCCTTAGGGAAGAGAAGGTCTTTATTGAGGAGAAGAAGGTATCTTTAATCGATGACTACATCAATGAGACTTACTAATAGCTTTAGCTTATTAATTTAAATATTGGAAAATGACATTAAAAAATGCTTAAGATTTCTAGTTAATCTTAAGCATTAATTATTGTATTAAGTTGTATTCCTAATTCTTATTGGCGATTATCTTAACTATCTCCTCTAAGGAAGAGTTATTAGGAATTTCATATTTACCCGATCTTAGATTCCTATCTAAGCCCATCTCCTGAGCTTTTAAAACGAAATCATTTTTACTAGAGATTAATCCACTAGCCTCCAAGATAGACCCTATGCCTGAAGGTAGGGTACCTTCTGGTATATCTACAGTAACCATCCTGCTTTGAACTTCATCACTAGGATTAGGCCTGTCCACATTGTCTCCTGCTGAATCCCTGTCATCTTTCTGGTCATCTTCCTTATCTAGAGTATTTTCATCATCCTTTCCATTTTCATTAGCTTCTTCTTGGTCATTATCTT
This sequence comes from Tissierellia bacterium, assembly GCA_012521625.1. Taxonomy (GTDB): domain Bacteria; phylum Bacillota; class Clostridia; order Tissierellales; family Tissierellaceae; genus JAAYTL01. The sequence goes on from JAAYLY010000091.1 coordinate 4,717, forward strand.
CATTCTGGCCAGTGGCAATGTCCTTAGACTCATCTTCAACTTCTAATTCATTTTCTACTACCCTAGTTGGAGGATTTACCCCGTCCTTATGGAATAAGATGTCCAATCTCCAGCCTATTATTACCACTACAGCTGCAACTATGGCGATCATAATAAGGTAGTCGATGGATTCATATAGTAAATCCTTGAGTTTTTCATTAAAGTCGTTCACCATTTACACCTTCTTTATGTAATTAAAGTTTTTCTTTAACAAATACTGTATTAGTATATAATAATTATAGCACAAGAATTGGGAAAAGGTGATAGAAATTGAAGGAAATAATAATACAGAAGAATGAAAGCCAGCAGAGGTTGGATAGATTCTTACAAAAATATCTAAACAAGGCTCCTAGAAGCTTTATCTTTAAGATGATTAGGAAGAAAAATATCAAGGTCAACGGCAAGAGGGCAGAGCCTAATATAATGCTTAATGAAGGGGATAGGATCCAGCTCTTTCTAGCTGATGAGACCATAGAAAATTTCAGGGAGGAAAAGAAGGTTATCAAATCTAAAATAGCTCCCAACATAATCTATGAGGATGATAATATCCTCCTTATAAATAAGGAGGTGGGTATCCTATCCCACGGGGCAGGTGGATCCTTTGAAGAAAATGTGGTAGATAGTATAATCCAATATCTAATAGAAAAGGGGGAATATGTACCTAGAATCGAAAGGACCTTTACACCCTCTATCTGCAACCGGCTAGATAGGAATACCTCAGGCCTTATAATAGGAGCTAAGAACTATGATAGCCTAAAGCTTGTAAATGAGGCCATGAAAAGGGGCCACATAAGGAAGTTCTACAAGACCATAGTAAAGGGTAGGGTAGAAAGGGAGATGAGGGAGGTAGCCTACCTTGCTAAGGATGAGGATAGGAACCTGGTGGAAGTAATGGAGGAAGATATGGAAGGGGCTAAAAAAATCGTCACCAACATCACTCCCCTAAAATACTCCAAGGGCTATACCCTACTGGAGATAGAGCTTATAACAGGTAGAACCCACCAGATTAGAAGCCATCTTTCAGCCCTAGGCTTCCCTATAATTGGAGATAGGAAGTATGGTAGAAAGGCTGTAAATGAAAGCTTTAGAAAGCAGTATGGCCTAGATAACCAGTGGCTTCATGCCTATAAGTTGGAGTTTAATGGCCTGGAGGCACCCTTAGATTATCTAAATGGAAGGGTCTTTACAGCCCAGGCCAGTAGGAAATTTTTAAACATAGAAAAGGATTTATTCAGCTAGTATTAATTTAAGGACGATAAAAATGCGAAAGGACCAGGATAAAATCCAGGGGCCTTTCGCATTTTTTGTATTAAAGAACCCTAGGTGTAAATTGATTTTGTGATTGCCAAGTCTAGTATAGCTGCAATGAGCTTGTAAATTTCCCCTGCTAAAGAAAAGAAATCTATAATAAAAAATCCCCCCTCCTAATATACATAGTATATAGACTATTTACAAATTCGTATAAAGGAGGGTATTATGAGGCGGCTAATAATCTTTTCCCTGATCATAGCAATTATCTTATCAGGATGTTCAAATAAAGCAGTAGAGGAAAAGGCAGAATACCGCTGGGTGTATTCAGGTGAAGTTACAACCTTAAATTACTTAGTTACCTCATCTACTAATGAATTCGGCCTAGTGGCAAATCTAGTAGATAGTTTAATCGATTATGACTCCTATGGGGTAGTCCAGCCTGCTTTGGCTACTTACTGGTCCGTTTCCGATGATAATCAGGTATGGACATTTAAGCTAAGGGAGGGGGTTAAGTGGTACACCTATGAGGGTGAAGAATATGCTGAAGTTACGGCTCAGGACTTTGTAGATGCTTTAAAGTATATCTTAGATCCAGCCAATGAATCCCGAACTGCCAACATAGTCTACAGCGTCATAAAGAATGCTGAAAAATACTATAATGGAGAGATTACAGATTTCGACCTGGTAGGGGTTAAGGCAGTAGATAAATATACCCTACAATATACCTTGGAAAAGCCTGTACCCTATTTCCTATCTATGGTTACCTATGTCTGCTTCTTCCCAGTCAACGGCCAGTTTTTAGAGGAGGTAGGGGAGGAATTCGGTACGGATAATACTAAAATCCTCTACAATGGGGCCTATATACTAGAGGTATTTGAGCCCCAGAATAGGAGGGTTTTAGTAAAGAATGAAAACTATTGGGATAAGGACAATGTCCATATAGAGAGGCTAGTGGCTACCTACAACAGCGAGGCTACTACCCTAGCACCAGAACTATTCCTAAGGGGAGAGGTGGACTATGCGGATATCTCCTCCAGCATCCTAAGTGAATGGATGAATGATCCTGAAAGGTCAAAGGTAATTAGGCCCAATAGGACTAACTCCTATAGCTACTTCTATGCCTTCAACTTTGACCCCCAATTTGCAGAGGAATATGAACCGGATAATTGGAAGAGGGCAGTAAATAATCGAAACTTTAGAAAAGCCATCTTCCATGCCTTTGATAGGAAGGCAGCCATGCTGACCCAGGAGCCTTATAATCCTGAAAATAGGATTCATAATACCATAACCCCTAAGGCCTTTGTAGATTTAAATGGAACAGATTACACCCAATTGGAACCCTTAGCAGAGATTTCCAATAGGGACAGCTTTGATGAAGCTAAGGCCTTGGAGTATAAGGAAAGGGCAATGGAGGAGTTGGAAGGAATTGTAAGCTTCCCGGTAAAGGTCCTCATGCCCTATAATACGGGAAGTACTGACTGGGCCAACAGGGCTCAGGTTATCGAGCAGCAATTGGAAAACCTACTAGGTCTTGATTTTATAGATGTAATCATAGAGCCTAGACCACCAACAGGCTTCTTACAGGAGGTAAGAAGGGCAGGGCAGTTTGCCCTATTGGAATGTAACTGGGGACCTGATTATGCCGACCCGGAGACCTATACAGACCCCTTCGTTCCAACGGGAACCTACAATAAGCCTCATTTGGCAGAAGGCTATACTGAAAGCAATGGAAAGACCAGGTATGAAAACCTAGTAAATGCAGCCAAGGCTGAACTGGTGGATTTGGAAAAGAGGCTGACCCTATTTGCTGAAGCAGAGGCCTTCTTAATCAATGAAGCCTTCGTAATCCCCTACGCAGTAGGTGGAGGAGGCTATGTGGCCAGTAGGTTGAACCCATTTGAATCAGCCTATTCACCCTTTGGGGTATCCTCAGAGAGATATAAGGGGCAGCACCTACTGGAAACACCAATGGATACGGATACCTTCAATGAACTATTATCCAAATGGGAAGTGGAAAGAAGCAAAGCTTTAAAGAATGCCAAATGATTCAATAATGTGTAAGGACTCATCCTGTCCTTACACATTATTATGAGCTTTGGTTTAGAGAAAAGAGGAGATACGGATGTTTAATTATATAATCAAGAGATTCTTCCAATCCTTAATAACCCTAATGGTAGTAATAACCATAGTATTCGCCCTACTAAGGTTGATGCCGGAAGAGGGTTATTTTGGTGAAGGCTATGAAAAATTAGATGAGCAACAAAGGGAAGCCATCTTAACCCAAATGGGCTTAAGGGACCCACTACATAAGCAGCTATTGGATTTCTATAAGCAGCTTTTAAGGGGGGATTTGGGAAAATCCATCATCTACAGGCCTAAGGTGGATATTTCCATCATCTTAAACGATAAAATCCCTTATTCCTTGCGCTTTGGCCTAAGTGCCATGGCCCTATCCCTCCTTATAGGTTTGCCCTTGGGGATACTAATGGCCTTAAACCATAGGGGATTTTGGGATAAGCTGGGTACTGCCTATATAGTCTTTATAAATGCAGTACCTGCGGCTATCTACTATCTATTTATCCAGGTCTATGTGACGGGAATTTTTAAAATCCCCATGCTCTATTCCGAATCTAATCCCCTTTCCTGGATACTGCCTACTATCTCCATGTCCCTAGGTAGTACCGCCTCCTATGCCATGTGGATGAGGAGGTATATGTTAGATGAGATGAATAAGGATTATGTAAAACTAGCCAAGGCCAAGGGCTTAAGCGGACCCAGGATAATGCTATCCCATGTCCTAAGGAATGCCTTTGTGCCTATGGTGCAATATCTACCCAGTGCCATCCTTTATACCATAGCGGGCTCCATCTACATAGAATCCCTCTACTCCATACCAGGAATGGGAGGCTTATTAGTAACTGCTATCCAGAGGCAGGATAACACTTTGGTCCAAGCCCTAGTCCTAATCTACTCCTCCATAGGTATCTTTGGCCTATTTTTAGGGGATATACTCATGGCCTTATTGGATCCAAGGATAAAACTCAGCAAGAAGGCAGGTGCTAGATGATGGGAAATAGAAAGATTGAGAAGTTTTCAGACAGCCTAAATGAGTCCCTATTCCGCTTTGCTAGATACAACTATAGGAATGCCATCATGGGAGGTTATAGCAATTATTCTTATTGGAGGTCTACCTTCAGGGTCTTTTGTAAAAATAAGGTGGCAGTATTTTTGCTATTCCTCATGATCATCTTAATTTCCTTTACCATCATCCAACCCTATTTGCCCAATCAAAAATCACCTAACCAGATTTTCATAGATCCGGAAACTAAGATGCAGTATGTAAACCTGCCCCCAAATAAGGAATTTATCTTTGGAACCAACTCCATCGGCCAGGACCTGTGGGCTAGGATATGGAGCGGGACACGGACTTCTTTATTTATCGGTTTATTAGTAGGCTTGTGGGAGGCCATCATAGGAATTATAGTGGGAGCCCTATGGGGATATGTTCGGAAGCTAGATAGGATTATTACGGAAATATATAATGTCCTTAATAATATTCCCACCACCATAGTTTTGGTGCTTTTAACTTACATAATGAAGCCTAGTATTGGGACTATGATCTTTGCCATGTGTATAACAGGCTGGTTAGGCATGGCTAGATTTGTAAGAAACCAAATAGTCATAATCAGGGATAGGGAGTACAACCTAGCATCCAGGTGCCTTGGTACCCCTACCAGGAGGATAATCACTAAAAACCTCCTGCCCTATTTAGTGTCGGTAATTATGTTAAGGCTAGCCCTGGCCATCCCCTCTGCCATTGGTTCGGAAGTCTTCTTAACCTATATAGGCCTAGGTTTGCCTGTACATATACCATCTTTAGGGAATTTAATCAATGAAGGTAGGTTAGTAATGATGAACTCAACTTTAAGATACCAATTGATTTTTCCTGCAATCATCCTATCCCTTATAACCATCTCCTTCTATGTAATCGGCAACGTATTTGCAGATGCTGCAGATCCTAGAAATCACATTTAGGGGTGAGGCAATGGAAAAGTTCATCTTATCAGCTAGAGATTTAGTTATAAAATTCCGCCTCAGGGGCAAGGTCTTAACTGCCATTAGAGGCGTTTCCTTAGATATATATGAGGGAGAGAGCTTGGCCATAGTGGGAGAGTCGGGATCAGGCAAGTCCGTCTTTACCAAATCCTTTATGGGTTTGTTGGATAAAAATGGTTGGATCGATTCCGGCTCTATTATATATGGGGGGATGGATTTGGCTAAATTTAAGGAGGAAAGGGACTGGCTGAAAATCAGGGGTAAGGAAATAGCCATGGTCTTTCAGGAGCCTATGACTGCCTTAAATCCCCTAAAGACCATTGGTAAGCAGGTAAAGGAGGCAGTGGAGCTCCACCAAGGCTTAAGGGGGAAGGAGGCTAAGGAGGAGGTCATCAAGATCCTAGATGATGTAGGTATTAGGGATCCTGAAAGGAGGTATAATCAATATCCCCATGAATTCTCCGGCGGCATGAGGCAGAGGGTGGTTATAGCCATAGCTATTGCCTGCAGGCCTAAGATTCTAATCTGCGATGAGCCAACTACTGCCTTGGACGTTACCATCCAGGCCCAGATTTTAAATCTACTTAAGGACCTAAAGGAGAAATATAAGCTGACCACCATCTATATAACCCACGACCTGGGGGTTGTAGCCAATGTGGCCGACCGGGTTGCCGTAATGTATGCTGGGGATATTATAGAGATAGGGAAGACAGAGGAGATCTTCTACAACGGCCAGCATCCCTATACCTGGGCCTTATTATCCTCCCTGCCCCAATTGGGAAAGAAGGGGGAGCCCCTTTATACCATCCAGGGAACTCCTCCTAACCTATTTCAAGAGATCAAGGGGGACGCCTTTGCCCCTAGGAATCCTAAGGCCTTGGAGATAGACTTCATCCATAGCCCCCCCTACTTTCAAGTCAGCCCCACCCACAAGGCTAAGACCTGGCTGCTGGATCCTAGAGCCCCCCATGTGGAGCCCCCTGAAGCCATAAAGAAAATGAGGAAGAGATGGAAGGAGATATAATGGAGAGGGAAGTACTATTAGATGTAAGAAACCTAACGGTCCAGTTCCCCATAGGCAGGAGGAAGAAATTTACCGCCGTAGACAACGTCAGCTTTCAAATCTATAAGGGAGAGACCTTTGCCTTAGTTGGGGAGTCAGGCTCTGGCAAGACTACCATAGGTCGGGCCATTATCAGGATAAATGAGGTAACCAGCGGGGAGATTTACTTTGAAGGCAAGAAGATATCGGGGGATATAGACAAGGAGTTGGATAGGGAGATTACCAAGAATATCCAGATGATCTTCCAGGACCCTATGGCCTCCTTAAACGAAAGGGCCAAGGTGGATTATATAGTATCGGAAGGCTTGTATAACCTTAAAAACTATTCATCGGAGGAAGAACGGAAAGAAAGGGTAGCCAATGCCCTCTTGGATGTTGGCCTACTTCCGGAATTTGCCTCCCGCTTTCCCCATGAGTTTTCTGGAGGGCAGAGGCAGCGGATTGGTATAGCTAGAGCATTAATAATGGAGCCTAAGTTTATCATAGCCGATGAGCCCATATCAGCCCTAGATGTATCTATTAGGGCCCAGGTTTTAAATTTACTTTTGGAATTGCAGGCAAAGAAGGGACTAACCTACCTCTTTATAGCCCACGACCTTTCCATAGTCAGATATATAGCCGATAGGGTGGCGGTAATCCACAAGGGGAAGATAGTGGAATTGGCCAAGACTGAGGAGCTGTTTAACAATCCTTTACACCCCTATACTAAGGCCCTCCTATCAGCCATACCCTATCCAGATCCCGTTAAGGAAAAGAATAAGAAGATCCTAGTATATGAACCCAAATTATACAGGGGAGGGAAAGAGGAGTGGGTTGAGGTAAGGGATAATCATTTTGTACTTATAAATAGGTGATTAAACAAATGAGTAAATTTCATAATTTAAAAACGTTGATTTTACTAATTTCTACAATAACAAAAAAGGATTTCACCCCATTAATATCGAATATGTTAAGTGACACCGAAACAAAAAACGATGGGGGTGAAATCA
>JAAYLY010000092.1 GCA_012521625.1 Tissierellia bacterium
AATATGGGTCTTGGCACCACCAGTATCTCCACCGCTGATTAAATGAAGTACCTTCATCTTGCTCCTCCTCATATCAACTATCTAATTTCATAACCACCTCTAATTAGGAATATACAGTCGGTTACCCCATAAACACCCCTACCATCATCCCTGGGAACGATTAGCAAATGATTTGCAGGTAGGTAATTCTTCTCATTATCTATATCCTTTCCAGCTGTAATATCGGATAAACCCCTGTTTACTTCAACACCATGGGCTGTGGCCTTACCCCCTCTTAATATTATTTCAGTTCCCGCCTTGCCCACAAGGAGTTCTCCTTTTTTTATCTCCACCACTTCAAATTGGTCAAAGCTGCCTGTTTTGGAAATCTTTGAATCTATGTATGATTTAACCTCTTCTATCCTCTCTTCTATTAGACCGTTAACATAGCTTAGGGTAACTAATGGATCCTCCACAGAACCTGGCGCTGAGTAGGAAAGGGCTGAACCCATCAATATAAAAGCGCCACCAATGATTAAAATTGACTTCATCCTTTTCTTTTTCATAAGTAAACCTCCAATTTAAACTTTAATTGACTATTAAAACTTAATTGTATATTTATCTTTATATATCACTAAATATTTTTTATTTATTTTTAAAAACCATAATTAATTTTTAACCCTAATTGATAGTATAATGGATAATATTCATTTATACAAACAAAAGAACTAATTTTATTGTATAGTTTATGCTAGTGGTAACTAGGCCTAAAATACCTATTAAAACTTTATATGTCTGATCCAGGGCTAAATATAAAAAATAAGCATTATACAATGCTTATTTTTCTAAATATGTAAAGTTTTACTTTAAAGACACAAGTCCTAAGCTTATCCTTAGTGCATCATCAACATATTTCATCATCTCTTCGTCAAACCTACCGATCTTTTCCCTCAGCCTTTTCTTATCTATAGTCCTAATCTGTTCTAGAAGGACCACTGAGTCCTTGGGAAGGCCATAAGCCTGACCTGTTATCTCAACATGGGTAGGCAATTTAGCCTTATTTATCTGTGATGTTATGGCTGCAATTATCACCGTAGGACTATACTTGTTGCCTATATCATTTTGTATAATTAATACAGGTCTTACTCCCCCTTGTTCAGAACCTACAACTGGACTTAAATCAGCATAGAAAATATCTCCCCTTCTTACAATCACCTTTGATCACGTCCAGTTAGGCGTTTTTCATACATATGTAAATCAGTCATGTCATCCTCAAGTCCAATTTCTGCAAGGGTTAAATTAATTTGGCTCATTTCGTTGTACCCTTTTTTTAGGTTCTCATTGACGTTCTTCATCCACCTATCTTTGAAAGAGAGCTTCAGATATTCCAACATGACTTCTGGATCTCCCCTTAAATTTAAGGTGGTATTTCGATCTACTTCGATCATATTCCACACCCCCATTTCTTGAAAAACGCCTGCTATTCTTTAAAGTATATTCAAAAATATATATACAATTATATATTGTCCATTAGATTAGTGTCAACTGATTTAAGTTTGTTAAATACTTAATTACAGGGTATGCCTAATGGTCTATATGAACTACCCTCCCCCCTTTTAAATAGATTCTTGGAACCCTCTTGCTAACCATGCAGAGGATTTCGTAGTTGATAGTTCCCAATTCCTCCGCCAGTTCTTCCACCCTAGGATGGTTGTGCCCATATCCAAATAATATTACTTCAGCATCCAGGTCTATATCTTCCACATCAGTAACGTCTATCATCAGCTGATCCATACAGATATTGCCAACCACTGGTACTCTCTTACCCTTGACCAGGACCCTAGCCCTGCCAGATAGAAGCCTGGAAAAGCCATCGGCATAACCAAGGGGTAGGGTGGCTATTTTAGACCTTCTAGTAGTTATAAACTTGCGGCCATAGCTTACCCCCTCACCTTCTTCTAATGTCTTTATGTGGGAAATATAGGTCTTAAGGGTCATAGCCGGTTTAAGGTTTAATAGGTCCTTATTTACAAAGTCCGATGGATAAAGGCCATAAAGGATAATACCTGGCCTTACCATGTCTAATTTGTATTCTGGTAGGTCCAATATGGTGGCTGAATTGGAAACATGTTTTATGGGTATCTGGATACCCAATTCCTCCAATTTATTTAATACCCATTTAAAGTTATTATATTGCATCTTAGTTTGACTTTTATCCTCTTCATCTGCCGTTGAAAAATGGGTGTAAATCCCCTCTACTTCTATATTGGGTAGTGCTACTATTTTCTCTATTTCCCCTATAGCTTCCTGGGGTAAAAGGCCTATCCTATGCATGCCAGTATCGATTTTAATATGGATCTTGGCATTCTTATTTAACTTAAGGGCTTCCTGGGACAAAAATTTTGCATCCTCATACTTATAGATGGTCGGAGTTAAATCATATTCCAGTAACTCCCTATATTGAGTCGGCGGCGTATAGTTTAATAACAAAATAGGTGCAGTAATTCCAGCCTCCCTCAATTCTATTCCTTCCGATAGGACGGATACCCCCAGCCTATCTGCTCCATTTTCTAGAAATACCTTCCCGCAGGTAACAGCTCCATGGCCATAGGCATTGGCCTTTACAATAGCCATAATTAGGGTTTCTTCTCCTACAAATCTCCTTATCTCTTTTATATTATTGGCTAAATTATCTAAATCAATCTCCAATCTTACTGGTCTTTCCTTTAGTTGGTCCATTTCATACTCTCCTCATTTATCATCTTTGATAGTAAAGTCATAATACTTAATTACTACCCTAATATTGCCCTCCTCATCCAATACCTCCATCATATAGGGTTCTAATTTCTTCTTACTTAAATACATATGTCTTTGGAAATTATATCTATTATGCCCTTCCGGCCTATATTTGATCTTATAGTAATCCTTTCCCTCTATCTCAAGTAATTCTATATTTTCTATGGATTCCAGATGTTCATAGAAGCTTGCCAGAAGTATTCCCTTATCAAAGTTTTTTACTTCCTTCAGGGATAGGGATTGCCTTATATTGGCGTGGTTTAAGAATAGTTTGTCATCCTTATATTCAATAGTAATCCCCTTACTCTCCATGGGCTCTAGTATCTCCAAATAGAATTCATCATCACCTACAAAAATCTCCTTCATCCTATAGAGGCTTTCCTTATCCTTACCTATAATCCTCATCTCCAATTCTACTTCATAGGAAATGTCATCATACTTTTTCTCTATCTTCTCAATGATCTTGGCTTCCTTATCTATAGAACAGGCAGTTAGTAGCAGGCTCAATATTAGGATTAAAAGCAATAGGGATCTCCTCAACTAAAACACCTCTCAAAAAGAAATATTATTGTTAGTATATTATATTTATCATATAAATTTTTAGAATAATAAAATACTAACTAATATCCTATTACAAAGGCTATGGCATAATCCCCATCGTGGGAGATGGATAGGTCCATCCTTCCGATGGAAAGCTCCTTAAGTAATGGCTGGATTTTTTCAGATAGGATTACAATAGGCTTGCCTTTATCAGTATGCCCAACCTCCATATCCTTCCAACCTACTTCTCCAATTCCAGTACCTAAAGCCTTTGAAATAGCCTCCTTGGCAGCAAATAAGCCTGCTATGGTCTTAGGATTATACCGCCTCTTTTTTATATATTCTATCTCCTTTTCTGTAAAGATCCTTTTTAAAAAGCCTTCCCTATTTTTTTCTAAGGCCTTTTGGATCCTGCTTATTTGAACTATATCTACTCCGTTTACCACTTAGAGACCCCCATAAAATATTTATCTTAATATAATATTTTTAAGTAATAAGCTTTTAGTAAAAATTAATAATAATTATATTATAAAACTGTAAATAATAAATATCAATCGGATGTAAAGTAGTAAAGTAAGTAAAGTAGTATATTAAGTAAAGTAAATAAAGTAAGTGCAAAGTTGTAAAGTAGGTTAAGTAAGTACAAAGTAGTAATAAGCTGATGTTCCAAAAGATAGCAAAAAACCCTTAAGGTTGTTTAACCTTAAGGGTTTTGGGAAAGACTATCTTAATGTAAAGTTAGTGTTTTGGCTGCCTGTTTGCTGCATGCTTGAACTTAAGCTGTTTTTAATCTGCTGTACATCTGTTTGATGAGCTTGCGGCGCAGGCATATACCAACCTTTTTGCTCAGCCATTTGATATAACTGATATTGGAATTGCTCTGCTTCATTCCTCAAAGTTTGTAGAGTTTGCCTTAATGTAGGATTTGAGCACTCAGTAATAGCCACCGTATATGAATTTATACTAGCCTTAGTATCAGCCAGTATATCATTAACCATATCTTGGTCCCTTAACATTTTATCCCTCCTATAGTGAATTGATTAAGTTAGTAGCAGTAGTCTTAGCATCTGTTGCTGATTGGGAGAACATCTGTTTAAATTGAGGATCCTGCATTTGATTTGCATAGAAGTTTAACTTTTCACTCATAGTTAAGTGTGAAGAAGCTATTTCTTTAACACAGTTAAGTTCTTGTTGAGTAAGGTTATTTAAATTTATAGTATTCTTAAGGGCCATTTTTTTACCTCCTTTAATTGATTTTCACAATACTAGTTTGTCTTAATATAAGGCAAATATACTAGGAATAATATTGCAATAAGGCCAAGTATATTTAGCTATATTTTGCGCAAACTATGATTCAAAAGGAGGTTTTTTCCGTGAAAAGAAAATACCATGACTATGATTATCCCTTTGATGATTATGATGAAATAGATGAAGATGGTTTTATCAATTACCAAGATATAGAAGATTTGCATAATACCCAATTTATGAATTCTAGAAAGGTATTTCCTCCCAAGGGAAGCTATAACCATATTCCCAACAATGCCTTTTTATTACCAGGCCAAGAGCTGGAAGAGACCATAAAGGCCTTTAGAAAGTTAAGTGAATATGAAGAAAAGGATGTGGAAGATATAGAATAGATTCAATTAGATTAAATGTAGATATTATATCTACATTTTTTTCTTTATACTATGATTTTTCTTTATACTATCATTTTTTTCTATTTTACCAAAGCTTTATTATGTTTAATTGGATATCTAATTTATAGGAATTAAGTAGTGATTCTATAACTTTTTAATTATTTAGTATAATAAATATTTTTATAGATAAATATTTCCATACCCTAAACAATTTGTTACAATATTACATATATGAAGGAGGGATTTTATGGATTTTATACTAGATAAAGGTGGTAAGTATGAAGTAATCCTTATCTTTGAGGATTCCAAGGAATTGGAAAGAGGCAGTGACTTATTTAATTACCTTAAGGAAAGAGAGATCTTTAAGGGTAAACTAAAGGAAGTCTATGTGGACCTGTCTCCAAGGGGAGAAGAGATTATCCTTCTTGGATTAGGTAAGAAAGATAAGTTAAACTATAACTCCTTTAGAAAGGCTTTCCACAAATTAGGTAAGAAATTAGCTGAATATAAGATTCCAAGTGTTGGAATTAAGATTCCTAAGTTTGATGGCCTATGTTATAAAACTACTATAACAGCCGTCGCTGAAGGCCTTTTACAAGCTGAATATGCCTTCGATAAGTATATTAGTGATAAAAAAGATAAGGCAGCTGTTGAAAAAGTATACCTGGAAGTAGTAGAGAAGTTAAAGGAAGAAGCCTCAAAGGCCATCCAGGAAGCTAAGATCCTAATAGAAGGTATATTTCTAACTAGGGACCTAGTCAATGAAAGGCCTATAAAGATGTATCCAGAAACCCTAGCTAAGGCTGCAAAGGAAGCCCTAGAAGGTTTAGCTGTTAAGGTTGAGATATTTGATAAGAAAGCTATAGAAGAACTAGGCATGAAGGCCTTCTTGGCAGTTGCACAGGGTTCAGATAAGGAGCCACGCTTTATAGTTATGACCTATGAAGGAGACCCTGAATCTGATGATAGAATTGCCCTCGTTGGAAAGGGTTTAACCTACGACTCTGGTGGATACGCCATAAAGCCTGGCAACAGCATGGATACCATGTTTACAGACATGGCTGGATCAGCTACTGTAATTGGGGCATTAAAGGCCATTGCTAAAGCTAAGCTTAAGAAAAATGTGGTAGGTATAGTGGCTGCTTGTGAAAACCTAATCTCCGGCTCTGCCTACAAGAATGGGGATATAGTAGGTTCAATGTCAGGTAAGACCATAGAGGTATTGAATACAGACGCAGAAGGTAGGCTAACACTGGCTGACGCCCTATGGTATGCTGCCACTGAAGTAAAGGCTAGTAGGATAATAGACTTGGCTACCCTAACTGGGGCCTGTGTAGTAGCCTTAGGCAATCTAACATCTGGAGCCATTACAAATGACGATGGTTTAATGGCAGAAGTTAAAGAGGCGGCTGAACTAGCTGGAGAATATGTATGGCAGCTTCCATCTTATCCAGAGTATAAGGAGCTTATTAAAGGTGACTTTGCAGACTTAAAGAACACTGGCGGGAGGGGTGCTGGAGCAATTACTGCAGGCCTATTCCTAGAAGAATTCGTAAACAAGGTACCATGGGTACACTTGGATATAGCAGGAACTGCCTATGATGCCAAGGGTAGGGACTACCTGCCAAAGGGTGCCACTGGTATCCATGTTAAAACCCTATATTATCTAGTAAAGAATATGTAGTTAATTAGAAAAGAATTAGAAAAGTGGCTATTTTATAACTTGATAATAGTTATAAATAGCCACTTTGTGTTTGTCCTTATACAATTATTTAATCTTAATCCTGGTTGACTTTATGTCCAGAAACAAGCTAATTTGTGTCCTTTTTAATACTAAATTATATTCTCCTTATTAACTATTATATTAGTAATTGGCGGGATTACCTGCTTCTTCCTAGATAGGACTCCTGGTGCGTAAAAGGAGTTCCCTTCCAACTTGGCGTTGAAGGCCCTAGCAGCACTTTCCTTATTAGGCCCTACTACTATCATTTCCGAAGCCTCCTGGAATATATCCGTCAACATGAGAATGAGGATGGAATAGTCCTGTTCCCTAGCCCTTTCTTCCATAGTCTGTATAAGTTCATCCATCATACCCTTAAGGCTGTCTGGATCCATGGTATAGACTTGGGCGATTCCTACCTTTTCATCGTTTATGAGAAAGGACTTAAAATCTTGGCTTAAAATCTCCTTAGGGGTCTTACCCGTTAAGGAGGTGCCTGCCTTAAACATCTCCATGGCAAAGTTTTCCACATCTAAGTCTGCAATTTTAGCCAATCTATCCAGTATCAATTTATCCGTTTTTGTAGAGGTTGGAGATTTAAATAAGAGGGTATCTGATATGATACCTGCTGCTAAAATTCCAGCTATCTTCTTTGAAGGCCTCCTACCATTTTCGAAGAATATGGAGGCAACTATTGTACAGGTGCTACCTACAGGTTCATTCCTAAAGTAGATAGGCGAACCTGTAAAGACATCTGCCACCCTATGATGGTCTATTATCTCTAGGATTTCCGCTTCCTCTAAACCATCTACCGATTGGCTCCGCTCATTGTGATCCACCAGAATTACCTTCTTCTTTAAGCTGGATATTAAATGGTATCTGGAGATTGAGCCTACTACCTTTCTTTCGTTATCTATAACAGGATAGGCCCTATATCTGGTCTTTGACATATGAATCCTTACATCGTCTACCAAGTCGTCTATGGAAAAGTAAACTAGATTTTTAGTAGTCATAACATAACCCACAGGAATACTCTGGGTAATCAACTTAGAAGTAGTAAAAGTATCGTGGGGTGTGGAGATAACTGTAATATTCTTCTCCTGGGCTAATTCTATTAAGTTAGCTTCCAGCTTAGCGCTACCCGTTAAGATCATTAAGGATATATCACTCTTTAAGGCTACCTCCTGTATATCCTTCCTATCTCCACAGATGACTATATCATTTTCATCTATATATTTCTTAAAAGTGCTTGGTTCCATAGCTAAGACCAGCAGCCTTCCTGTGAAGGCCTTTGGGTTCTTAGGTCTTACTATAGCCTCTGCTGTCAATGTTTCTATTATATTATCAACGCTAGTGCCAGATTTCCCCAGGATGGTATTATCCCATATATCTATGTAATTTTGCATTATGTCCGCTAGGGTAACGATACCTATTAATTGCTCATTTTCATCTACAACTGGTAAGCTATTTATATTATTCTTGCTCATAATATTTAAGGCCATCTTTAAAGATATGTCAGGACTTACTGGTGGAATCTTGTCAAAATTTAAATCCTCTACACTTAACCTAACGGTTTCCATCAATTCTGGTTCCTCTACACCGAAATAGTCTAGGATAAACTTAGTCTCCCTATTTATATCCCCTAGCCTAACAGGAATAGCTGTTAAATCCTCAGTGGCATTTTTATAGGCTGCATAGGCGATGGCTGAACAAATGGAGTCAGAATCAGGATTCTTATGGCCTATTACGTATACTGTATCTTTCACTTTTTCACCTCCAATAAGTTATATTATTACATTATACCATTAAGGTAAAAAAATAAACAAGCTTGAAACTAATATACTTGGTGGACTTATATAGGATCCCATGGATTGTTATAGAAGAGTTAAAATCATTATAGATATGAGATTATATTATAGCCTAAGGAAAAATACAAGACAAACTACATAAAAAAGAGGCCTTACTTATAAGTATAAAGCCTCTATTATTAGTTTAAATTAAGTCAACAAATATTTTATTCCCCTTTTACACCCTATTATACTTCATCATACTTTCAAATAGCTTGTTAGCCTTTTCAAAATCAAAGGCTGCCAGGAAGATATAATCTAGAATATTGGGATCAAAATCTAAGTTCAATAGGGTCTTTGAAAAGCTCATACCAGCTATCTCCCCTGTGGATAAAAGCCTAGACCTGTGGGTATATAGCTTCCCCAAGGACCAAAGATCAATTTTAAAGCTGTTGGTGTATAAATCCTTATCATTTTCTTCAATAAAGTGGAAGATTTCGTGGGCCAGAACTATATCCCTGAAATCAACCTTAAAGTAGTCGATCCTTAACTCTTTTAACAAACTTGTAGCCTCTCCAATATTTCCCTCATATATGATGATATTATTAGGTGTCTCAAATAAGCCAAAATATACAAAATCCATAGCATCTTGCCTGTCCCTATACTCCACCTTTAGGCCTAAGTTCTTGGCTATATCTTGGATAGGAAGGTCTCCATATTTATTTCTAAGTTTCTCCGCTTCCTCTTTGCCACACTCTATAGATTTTACTATTATCTCCTCAATCATGCCTTCTGGAATCTTACCCCTGATAGGGTCCCTATTTATCTGATAGTGGGCAAAATTCCTTTGCCCTATCTTCATAAGCCCTTTAATTTGCTTCCTTATAACATCCCCATTTTCTAAGGCTAATTCCCTATTTTCCCTTAGCTTCTTATTATCATCTTTTTTAAACAATCTATTATTCATAAAACCACCTATTATATAAAATAATAGAGGAGAAAAACTCTCCTCTACATATCGTTCTTAGCACCTATTACTATTACAGGCTCATTACTTGCCCTTAGCATCAATTCAGAATCCATAAGCATGGTCAATTGTTCGAGGCTTTGTAGTCCTTCAAAGTCAACGATTTTAGGTCCAATACATAGGTAGATGTCTGGATTTAAGATGATGTCGGACTTGTAAGTTAACAACTTATTCCAAATATTAGTAACATGGGACCTGACACCTGCAATAGTAGTTGAAACTGCTGTACCATTTTCCCTCTGCCTTTGGATAAAGCCTTTAGTATTGATAACTCTAATTTCTTGTTTGTCTCCAACCTTATGGCCAAATACCCAGAAGTATTCATTGGATACTACCAGGTGAACTTGACTTGGTTGAACACCCATGGATTCAGCTGCCAACCTTCTAGCCTCATCTTCATCTACTATTGAAGCAAGGTCTTGGGTTGCGATTTCTGTAGTACCTGTAGCAATGGCTCTAACCTTTTGTGATTGTGTATCTATTTCGATTTGAATTTCAACAGAATCAGGGGTAGCTCCTGATTTTATAACTGAGTCTGTAGCTTCTTCCCTAATCTTTATAATATCCTCTTGAGTTGGATTTGGGATAACCCTTTCTACAGTATCCCTTACTAACGCCAAGGCAACTCCGATGGATGAAATAACCTCAGCTTGGTCAGCAATTTGATATTTTAGTCCCATTAGTTCAGCTGTCCTTGGAAGAAGAACCTTAGCTCCTCCACCGCCACCAACTAATGAAATCTGGCTTCTCTCAATCTTGTATTTATCTGCTAACTCTTCTATTATTTCAATACATGTCTCTGCAGCATTATCCAGAACTCCTAATGCAGCATCCCTCCAGCTCATACCTAGGAATTTTCCTAAGGCTTCAAAGCCCTTCTTACAGCTTTCAGGATAACCGTAGGAGTAATCTCCCTCTTTAACATATCCTAATGCGTTGGCTGCACAAGTTGTAGTTAAGGCATATCTTGTACCATCTGCTGTTTCGATGGCAATGTAATCCGATGGGTCACCCGCTATTGGTATAATTTGAACTACCTTTGGATCTTTGATCTTTTCTGGTTCTGTAAAGGCTACATATGGTAGATTTGCTATATGGCAAGACCTTGGTCCCACATGGATAATCCTTCCATTACCAGCTCTTATCATGGAGCCACCAGCAACACCACCGGTGTGAACGTCCATAGAAGTAATCATAGTCCTCTGTCCACCAACAACTGCATAGTCAATCATAGGTCTACCATTTTTAATAACTCCGATATCTGTAGAGGTTCCCCCTACTTCAAAGAAGATACCATTTGATACCTTTAAGTGCATCAAGGCACCTACTGTAGAAGCAGCTGGGCCTGAAAGCATTGTAAGTACAGGTCTCTTCCTCATCTCTTCAATATCCATTACACCACCGTCACCCCTCATGATCATCAGTGGTGATTCGATTCCAGCCTTTCTTACAGCTTGTTCCGTTGAATTAGCAGTTTCAATCATCTTTGGAAGAATTGAACTGTTAACCACCGCCGTCCTAGTCCTTCTAGTTAATCCGTATAGTTTAGAAATGTCTGAAGCACATGTGGCCTCTACACCCATCTCCCTAGCCACTTCTTGGATAATTAATTCTTCCTGCATGTTGTCAACGCCGAAGGTTTTACTTGCAGCAATAACTGAACAGCCTTCATCTATCAATGATTTAATAGTTTCCTTAACCCTCTCCTTGGAGAATTCGTTGTGTGGAATATATCTATATGCAGTGGTAATCTTCCTCTTACCAGATTTATCTAAAACTATATCTTTAATATTACCCTGGATTCTAGATAAAAATCCTGTAAAGGCACCCTTGCCTGTTCCTATAATACCTACCTTTGCAACGTCCCCTTCCAGTAGGGCGTTAGTAGCTTGAGTAGTAGAATGGGCAATAAATACTACCTCTTTAGGATCTATCCCATTTTCATTTAAGCACTTTCTAAAGGATTCGATAACACCTGCTGAAACTCCCAGCTCATGATCATGGGTAGTAGGTACTATACCAATACCTATGATCTCATAAGTGGAATTATCTATTGCAACTGCCTTAGTATTAGTTCCTCCTACGTCTATTCCCACTCTAACTTTTCTACCTACATTCTTTTCTGTTTCTACCTTAGCCATAGTTTCCTCCTTATCCAAAATAAATATAAACTAGAACTAGATTAATCGCCGTTATGATCCAAGCCCAGAACAATCCAGTCTTTAAGAAGTCTTTTACGGAAACCTTACTGTAGTTCAACGCCCACATGTTCCATGATTGAGTTGGACAAGCTGATAAGTTCATAGCTATAGTTGGAACATACATCAATGTGAACAAGTATGGAGTTGAAAAACTACCTATAGCATTAATAACTCCAACAGTGGCAGCACCTGCTCCGAAGATAGTCAATGGTCCACGGAATAATCCTGTAAGTGCCAATACTATAAAGGCAATTACTAATCCTAGAGTTGACTTAGGCAGCACTCCACCTAAGATCGGTTCAAAGAATGGGGCTGCTACTCCGGATATCTTATTAAAGATTGGTAGAACGAATAGAAACCCTAACAAGCTAGCAACGTCTACAACTCCATCGTAGAAGGTGCTGGATATTATCCTACTTGCATCCTTGAAGGTTGGGAAATGTCCAGTAACTGCAAGTCCGAATAAGGCTCCAACTATAAATGCAGGAATTGTTAACCAACCGAATACGATAGATAGAGTGGTTGGGATAATTGGTGTGATCAAGGCAATAGCTGGTATATCATTGCTATCAGCCACACCTGCATCTAATTGTAAGGCCCAAGCCCTTCTCCTCTTCTTAGTAGTACGCATATTGAATACTAACATCAATGCAACTATTAATAATTGAACACCCATCGCTGGGAAGGCCCAATTTATATAATCTCTACCATAAACCATGTCTGGAAAAATTGCTTGCATTTGACTAAATAATACAGTGTTAATATACATACCGCTTCCAACACTCATTAAATAGCTGGTAACAGCTAATGGTTTAGATACTCCCAGTGACATTAAGATTGGCAGTACTATAACCCCTATGGCAACTACTGCACCAGCACCGAATGTTGATGTGAAAATGATTCCAGTTACTATAGATAAAAGGATAGTAACTATCTTTGGATTATCTCCACCTAATTCCGTTACACTTCTGATTAATTTAGCTGCGATACCAGTATCAACTAGTACCCTACCAAACCAACTTCCGAATATAACATTTACAGCTGTTGCTCCCCAGCTTTCTGGTCCACCTTGTAAGATGTTGACCATTGCTTCATCCCAAGTCAATCTTCCCCCTATAATACATAGGAATGTCCAAATTACTCCCATGCCTAGGAAGCCTATCATCAGGTTGCCGCCCTTAGCAGCGTAATAAATAAGCGCTACATACGTAATTAGTAGAATAACACCTATTGCTAAATCCATAGTGTCCTCCTTATACTTATTTTTGCTTGTTATTTGGTTAACGTTTTAACCCTATTTTTTTATTATAAAACATAAAAGGAAGTTTCACAACACAAAAGTTCATTCCGTACAGTGAAACTTCCATTAAGTGTAGAGAAATCAATAGCTACGAGTGGTAAAAAATTCCATTTTTGCATTTATTGTCAACATTTCTTGCAATAGTATAAAAAACAATCCCTCTATCTTTTATCTTATTTTTCCATTTTTTATTACTTATATTCATAAATTGGATTTACCCTAGCTATATATAGGCTATCTAAAATCACATTGCCATACTTATTGCCATTCTTGTCCCTTACATTGAAATACTCTATCTTGTGGCTTATGCCATTAGTTGACTGCTGACTTGACCAGTGTTTTAGACCTATAATCCTACCATCTTTATCCCTGATCCAATCTATAAAGACTACAGCATGTCCAGTATTGTTCTCCCTAGAAAGGTCGATAAAGTCCCCAGGGGCCACATCTTCTAAATCCCATATTCTTTCACCTAGGCCGTATTTTTCTATGGCCACTGCCAGATTGCTCTGTGCCTTCGGGCCCTTTGCCACATACCAGGTAAGGGCAAAATCAAATAACTCCTCCTTGATCATACCATTAAAATCATCAACTGGTAGGCCATAATCCTTATTCCTCCTTTGCATAGCCTTAAAAAAGACTTCAAAGGTAATTCCTGTACAATGGCTATAGCTCTTTCCACTGGGATGGCCTTTAAGTAGGAGTTCTCCCTTATAATAAAGGTCCTCCGTTACCCCATTATAATTTTGAAAGTTATTATTCAATAAATAGGGGTAGTTACCACTGCTGTAATCATAGCTGGCCACCACATCTAGGACATATCTATTTAGATGGTCATACAGGTCGTTATATACCCTATTGATCAAATTGGAATCCTTAGATCTGGGAGGATTAGAATTGTTTTCCCCATTATCTTTTTCTTCTCCAGCAGGATTGCTATCAGGATTATCCTTATTAGCTACTTCTTGACCTGCAGCTCCCTCTACTTGATCCTTACTTCCCTCCTGATGATTTTCATCTAAAGCTTCTTCTAAGTCATCAAGCTTTTCTCCATTATCCCCTTTATCTACAAGATCATACTCTAATATTTCCCCTTCTTTTTCAAATTCACTTATTAAGAAGTCATCAATTAATAGCTCAGCCCTACTATAACCTATAACTGGCATAATGCTAGCCACATCAATTCCATTATTGGAATCAATCTTATTTTTATATCCTAAAGCTGTAAAAATAGCTGCTACAGACAAGCCTGCAACTAATGCTTTATTCAAATTAATCTTCCATACCCTCATTTTAAAACTCCTAACTTTAATAGTTAATTTTAAATAGTAATTTTATTATATAGTAAGCCTGTCCAGCATAGCACTTGTAAAATCTGGTTTCTAAATAAATAAGGCTGCTTCACTAAAGTTAGTGAAACAGCCTGAATTTCTAGGATTATTCTACCCTTATAACTGTTAAGGAGGCACCTACACCATCTTGGAGTGTTACAGATCCTATTCCTTCTACTTGTAATGCAATCTCGTCTCCTGCTGCCAAGTCTACAATAACATCTGCACTGAAGTTTGATAGGGCAAGTGGTGGATTTACCCTTGAAGCCTCAATTGGGGCTCCATTGACAGTTATTACAGTTTGTAGTGCGAGTGCTAAGGTTGTATTAAGCTTATAGCTTATATAATAACGTCCAGCTTCTGGTACTGTAAACACTTCATTAGCTGCGTCAGGAGTAAATCCGTCAAGATTTTGACCGTCTGGTAGTGGTACTAAAGCTGTACCTATTACCAGGTCAATAGTATCTCCAGCTGTATTGGCAGCGAACATTGAGTTTTCAGTTACAGTTGGTCCTGGTGGCCCTTCTGGTCCTGCTGGCCCTTCTGGTCCTGGTGGTCCCGCTGGCCCTGCTGGTCCTG
>JAAYLY010000093.1 GCA_012521625.1 Tissierellia bacterium
GTAGGTAGGCTTATTATTTTTATAAAAAAAGCTACTGGCATGGCCAATAGCTTTTTTTACTTTTATTTTTTATTTTTTATTTTTTAAGAAGTCATAAGCAAATTGAGCAGCTAAGGCTGAACCCATATAAAGGGTAGATTCATCTACATCGAATTTATCATTGTGGTTGTTGTAAATAGTTCCCTTTTCTTCGTTGTAGCAGCCTACAAAGCCGTAGAAGCCAGGCACCTTATCCATAAGAAAGCAGAAGTCCTCAGCCCCTAGAAGTTTTTCCATCTTAGCAAGGCTTCCTTCACCAAAGAGCTTCACAGCTGCATTTTGAGCTAATTCATTTAGTTCATCATGTTCGTTTATAATAGGATTAGTAACATAATTATATTCTAAACTTGCATTTACACCTAAAGCCCTACCAGTATTCTCTATAATATTTCTCATCTCAGTTTCTAAAATAGCCCTTACTTCCCTAGAAAATACCCTGGTGGTTCCCTCCATTTCAACCTTATTAGCAATTATGTTGAATCTTTGCCCTCCATTAATAGTACCGATAGTTAATACCGCTGGCTTAAGTGGATTATTTATCCTACTGACGAAGGTTTGTAGGTTCATAATTATAGCTGCAGCTGCAACTACAGCATCCTTTCCAAGGTGTGGAGCTGATCCGTGGGCGGAAACCCCCTCAACTGTTATTTTAAAGCTGTCACAGGAAGCCATTCTCTCGCCAGCCTCCAGGCTAAATTTACCTGCTTCCAGGTCAGACCAAATATGGACCCCATAGACTGCATCTACATCATCCAGGTATCCATTTTCCACATAGTATTTGGCTCCATATCCTACTTCTTCCCCTGATTGGAATAGTAATTTTACATTTCCTTCTAATTCATCCTTTAGATCCACCAGTATCTTTGCAGCTCCCAATTGCATAGCCATATGAGTATCATGACCACAGGCATGCATATTGCCATTGGTAGAAGCGTAGGGTTTACCAGTTTTCTCTTCAACTGGTAAGGCATCTATATCTGCCCTTAACATAACTGTTTTTCCAGGCTTAGCCCCCTTGATTATACCGATACAGCCTTGGTAGTCGGGGAAGGTAATAACCTCATCTACTCCCATTTCCTTTAAGTCTTTCACTAGATTCTTGGTAGTTTCATATTCCTGTAGACTTAGCTCTGGGATGCCGTGATAGAACCTTCTTCTTTCTACTACATAATCCTTATACTTTTCCGCCAATTCCCTTATTCTCATCTTAAATCACCTTTCTATATTATAATTCCTTTATTCGTCCCATAAACATAAATTATGGCTAATAATTAAATATTATTACAATTTAATAGATTAATATAGTATACTATTAAAGTTAGAAAAAATCAATAATTAATAGAATTAAATTATGAAATTTACTCAAATAAAAATAATTAAGGGTACCCTATTTTGCAGGGATAAATAAATTTAGATTTAAGAGGAAGGTGATACCTGGAGATAGCCTAAGGATAGAGGTGGAAATAGTAAAGCTTAGGGGGTCCATAGGCATTGGCCAAGGAAAGGCCTATGTGGGAGATGAAGTTGCTGCTGAAGGGGAGTTTATGTTTGCAGTTCAGTAATAGTGGGAGTATCTTTATCAGGCTTAGCTTCCTTTGTTGTTGAAATATTTTATAAAGAAGCTGATTTTGATAAAAATACTCACATTGATTAAACACATGCATGTTGAATAAAAAGATTTTGAAGCTAATTAAAGCTTAGGAAGGTTAAAATATTTAAAATATTTCAACCTTATCCACAATTATTCAGGAAATGTGGATAAGGTTGTGGAAAAGTTGTTGGAAACCTATAAAAATTGTGGATAAAAAAGGCCTTTTATAACTATTTATAGTTATGAAAGGCCTTTAAGCATCCTATGATAATCTAAACAAAGATGAATTGTACTAAAAACATATATAAGGCAGTACCCAGCCCTATACTTAGGAGGGTATTTTCCTTTAAGTAATGGATTAGGACTATGAAGCTTACGGCTATTAGTTCTGGTAGGACGTTGGCAGGACTTTTAAAATTTACATTCCTAAGGCAGTATACTACCAACAGGCCTATGGCTGCGTAGGGCAACATATCCCCCAGGTAATCGATATAGGAGTTATTGCCAGTTTGTTTATTAAAGATTATAAAGGGTAAAAATCTGGTTATCATAGTAGCCAGGGTCATTACTGCTATGATTATAAGTATTTGTGAGGAGCTTAAAGTCATCTACATCCCCCTATCGTCTATTATTAGATCTTTAGTCTTTTTTACCTCTGTCACTTTTTTCCTAACCAGCATCAGGCATACCAGTATGGTTACCATGGCAGGTATGATGAAGCTACCTGGTCCAAAGATTATTAGACAGCCTATAGAGGATAAAAGCCCTATTAGGGCAGGCTTACGGTTTTCTACCTTTTTCCATTGGCCCACAAATATGACTACGAAGAGGGCAGTCAGAACAAAATCTAAGCCCTTGGTATTAAAGGAGATTACAGAACTTAACAGTCCTCCTAAGGCAGTTCCCAAGGCCCAATAGATATAATTAAGTAATGTTATGAAGAACATAAACCAGTTTTTATCAACTTCTTCAGGAGCCTTAGCAGCATGTATGATGGAGAAGGTTTCATCACACTGGCCAAATATAAGGAAGGGTTTTAATTTGCCAGCCTCCTTAAATTTATCTAACATGGAAATTCCATAGAAGATATGCCTAGCATTGACCATCAAGGTCATTAAGAAGGCATAGATGGGGTTAAAGGAGGATGTTAAAAAGGTAATTCCTAAATATTGTGCAGAGCCGGCATATACAAAGAGGCTCATTAGGATAGACCAAATGATGGAGAAACCCTGGCTGCTCATTAGGATGCCGTAGGCTATACCTAGGAAGATAAAACCTGTAAATACTGGAAGGGTATGGGGAAAGGCTGCTTTTAAAGCCTTAATTTTTTCATTCATCTGGCTCACCTCAAATTTATCTTTCTTATTTAAGTTCCTTCAATGGACTCTTTAATATTCACCTTCATGGTAATTGGATAATTATTAAAATAGTTTTTTATAATAGTTTTTAAAGGTTATAGTAACATATTCAGATAAGTTTGTAAATGAGTATTTTTCAAATATTAGGATTAAGAGCTTCATTTTTTAAACCTTTAAACTTAGTTCTTCCTGCCATTTACCACATATTGGTAACATATGTTACTGATAGGATAAACTCCACCTGCTAATATAATTGTAGATATTAGCCCTACTAAAAGGCAGATTGGATAAGGAGGATAGGGAGCTTTATCCATATTTATAGGATGGGCATAGATATTCCTATGTTATGTTAGCTTGAAAGCTAGGATAGGTTGGAAAATAAATGTTCCTAGCCTTATTAGATTTAATACTTTAAAAATTTAGTTGACAAAATAGAGAAATCATATTATATTATTAATCAGTTCAGTGAAATTGAATAGGAGTTCTTATCAAGAGTTGTGGAGGGACTGGCCCGATGAAGCACAGCAACCAGAACAGCTAGGCTGTTCCAGGTGCTAAATCCTGCAAACCTATTGGTTTGAAAGATAAGAAGTAGGTATGTTTATTTCTGCTTTCTTATCTTGAAAGCAGTTTTTTTATATAAATTTTTATATATAAACAAAATTAGGATTAAATTATTTAAATCAGAATATAGAAATCTTATAGAGAAAAATTTATATAAAAATTTGTATAGAGAAAAATCGAAAAATCGAATCAAATAA
>JAAYLY010000094.1 GCA_012521625.1 Tissierellia bacterium
AAAAAAATAAATATAAGCTGGAGGAATTGTTAAGAAAAAATCTAGCAGAGGACTTGGATGAATTTAAGGAAGGTTTAGAAAAACAAAGGGCTTATGTTGATTTAAAGGGCAAGATATCTACTAAGGAACAATTGTTAAATAAACTTTTAGGGGATTTAAGCCTTGAAGAGCTAAAGCTTGAATTGGAAGCTTTTAATAGGGATATTAATACCATAGAGGAAGCCTTAAGTGAAGATGAATTAAAGGCTAAGATAAGTAATAAAAAGGAAGGTATAAATGAGCTAAGGATTAAGCTGGGTAAGTGTGAGGAGGCCTTAAAGCATTTAAATAAGGATATATCCCAATTAGTAGAAATTGAAGAGGAGATAGCTAGACTAGAGGCCTATATTAAAGAACTAGGTGATGAAAGAAGGGCCTTAGAATTAGCCAAGTCCACCATAGAGGAGATATCTAAGGATATTCATGGGCAATTTGCCCCTATGATCAATAGGAAGGTAGGACGGATTATAGCTGATATTACCCATGGAAGATATGACAAGGTTAAGATTGATAATTCCCTGGAAATCGGAGTCCTAAATCCTGAGACGGAGGAATTAGTAGATATTGGAAACTTAAGTGGTGGTACTATAGACCAACTTTATTTTGCCCTAAGGTTTGGTATAGTAGATTCCTTTCACAATGGGAGATTGCCTTTAATCTTAGACGATTGCTTTATCCAATATGATGAGGGCAGATTAAGAAATATCTTGAATTTTTTAAATGAGAAAAGTAAGGAAAGGCAAATAATTTTATTTACATGTCAGAAAAGAGAGCATAAAATATTAGATGAGATGAATGCTAACTACAATTTCATCCATTTAACTTAGACTAACTTAAAGTTAAGGTTTAACTTTAAGTTAAAAAGCCGATGAAATACAGCTTTAAGACTTAAAGCTAAAGTTTTAGTTTAAGTTTAACTTTTACTTTAACTTAAGTTAAAGATCTTTAATCGAGGTGGGTAGATGATTTATGGAATAGGAGACTTACACTTTGATCATACAAAGAATAAACCCATGGATATCTTCGGAGATAACTGGTTAGATCATGAAAATAAAATCATGGATAATTGGAAGGCTAAAGTCAAAGAGGAAGACCTGGTTTTAATACCAGGAGACATATCCTGGGCTTTAAAATTAGATGAGGCATATAATGATTTAAAGAGGATAGATGAGCTACCGGGTAAGAAGGCCTTTATCAAGGGAAACCATGATTATTGGTGGCAGAGCTTAAATAAGTTGAAGGCCTTAAAGCTTAAATCTATTGAATTTATCCAGAATACTTCCATAGTCTATGGAGATTATATAATTTCAGGCACTAGGGGTTGGATATCTAAGGATAACGATAGTTTTACTGAAGAAGATGAAAAGATCTACAGAAGGGAACTTTTAAGGCTGAAGATGTCTTTGGAAGATATAGTAGACCCTAGTAAAAAAAGAATTGTAATGCTTCATTATCCGCCCTTTAATATGGATTTAAACCCCAATGAATTTGTAGACCTTATGAAGGACTTTGGGGTGGAGGTCTGTATCTATGGCCACCTCCATGCAGAAGGTCACAGATTTGCAGTTGAAGGCCTGGTGGAGGGGATTGAGTTTATATGCGTATCCAGCGATTATATTCATTTTAGTCCAAGAAAGATAGTGGGAGAGTGAAAATATGAAATTATTTATTGAAAAGGATTATGATGCTTTAAGTAAGAGAGCAGCTTCCATCTTAATAGAAGAAATCTCTAAGAAGGAAGATATAATACTAGGTTTAGCAACGGGCAGCACGCCCATAGGCACCTATAAGGAATTGATCAGAGCCCATAAGGAAGATGGACTAGATTTTTCAAAAGTGAAGACCTTCAATTTAGATGAATACATAGGCCTAGATGGAAGTCATCCTAACAGCTATAGGTATTTTATGGATGAACACCTATTTAACCATATAAATATAGATAAATCCAATACTCATGTTCCAGATGGTAAGGCAGAGGACTTAGAGGCCTACTGTAAGGAATATGATAGGCTAATTGAAGAAAGTGGCGGCATAGATGTGCAGATTTTAGGGATTGGTAGTAATGGCCATATAGCCTTTAACGAGCCGGCTGAAGAACTATCCCTTGGGACCACGGTGGTAAGGTTAAAGGAGTCCACCATTAGGGATAATGCTAGATTTTTCAACTCCATAGAGGAGGTGCCTAAAACTGCCATATCTATGGGGATAGGAAGTATTATGAAGGCTAGGAAGATTATATTACTAGCCAGCGGCAAAAACAAGGCTGAAATAATGGCTAAGCTTTTAAAGAATGATGTAGTTACTACGCAAATACCAGCATCCTTATTGAAATTACATCATGATGTAACCATCATTGTAGATGAGGATGCCTATTCAGAATAGCCATAAGAAGGTGTTAACTATGGAAAAGGAATTTGAAGTTAAGGTACTGGGGATGGATTTAGATGCTTTGGAGAAAAAGCTAATTAAACTAGGGGGAAAACTCATAGCTGAGGAGGAGCAGACCAATATCCTAATCGACTCAAGTCAGAGGCCCATAAAATCCTACCTAGATGCCTACTTAAGGATAAGAAAGACCAAGGATTTGCTAACTAAGGAGGAAAAGACTGTAATAACCTTAAAGAAGAATCTTGGCAAGGACGGAATCAGGGGGAATATGGAAATAAGCACTGAAGTGAAGGATGAGAAGGTTCTTTTGGAAATTTTAAAGGACTTAGGATTTGATAGGGTGGAAGTAGGATATAAAAGGCGTAAGAGCTATGAATTTATGGATGCCAGGTTGGATTTTGACCAGTGGGATGAAAATACCTACCCTTATCCCTATATGGAAATAGAGGTTAGGGATATTAAACATCTAAATAAGATCACAAGTAGCCTGGAAATACCCCAGGAGAATATATCAACTAAATCCATCGTACAACTGAGGAAAGAGTTAAAACTTGTGTAACACATCCCCCCCTACTTGAATAATATGTTAGTAATTCAAGTATAGGGGGGTTTTTATATGTTGTCTGGTTTCTTTGGTGGTAAAGATGATAGCTTATTCTTAATCCTAATCCTCTTATTCCTCTTTGGTGGCTTAGGAGGTAAGGGTAAGCATCATGACAAGGGTGGATTTGATGAGATAATCCTACTTATATTACTCCTATTCCTATTAGGCGAAGATTTTGATCGCTGCTAAAACACAGTTTATACTGTGTTTTTTCAGTATTAAAATCCCTCCATTTACTATATAATATAAATAATAAGTGAATGGAGGGATTGTCTTGCTAGATAAAAGGGTAATAGAAGACGTCTTATATGCAGCCTTATCTAGAGGCGGCGATTTTGCTGAAGTCTTCGTAGAGGACAAGTATAATGGCAGCATGAAGATGGTTGGCGGTATTTTAGAAAGTAGCATTTCTGGTAGGGATTATGGAGTTGGTATAAGGATCTTTGATAAATACAACAGCATATATGCTTATACTAACGACTCCAGCAGGGAAAATCTTATTAAGGTGGCTAAGGAGGCTGCCCAGGCCTTAAAGGAAGGTCAGAGAGATATTAGCTTAAACTTAATGAAGGCAAGTTTTTCAGATTATAACCCTATAAAAATTCTGCCCAGCAGCATTGCAAAGAAGGAAAAGCTAGATTTGATAAAGATGGGTTATGAAGCTGCTAAAGGGTATGATGAGGTAATATCACAGGTTACAGTTAGCTATATGGAGGAAGAGCAGAAGGTCTTAATTGCAAATACTGAAGGGGTCTTAGCTGAGGATACCAGGGTTAGGACCAGGTATGCGGTCCAATCGGTGGCAGCTAAGGATGGGGAAATGCAGGTTGGTCACTATGCTCCAGGGGCTTCCATGGGTTATGAGTTTTACGACAAGGTAGATGTAAGGGAAGTGGCCAGGGAGGCATCCAGAATAGCCAAGGTGGCAGTCCATGCAGACTATTGTCCCAGTGGCAATATGCCGGTAATCATAGATAATGAATTTGGTGGGGTCCTATTCCACGAAGCCTGTGGACATGCCTTAGAGGCGGAATTCGTATCCAAGGAAACCTCAGCCTTTGCTAATAAACTAGGTCAATTAGTAGCCTCTCCCCTAGTTACAGCTATAGACGATGGAACTATTAAAAATGCTTGGGGAACAACAAATATAGATGATGAGGGAACTCCAACCCAAAGGAATGTGTTAATTGAAAATGGAGTCTTAAAAAGCTACTTAATTGACAAGTTAAACGGCCGCAGGATGGGTATGGCCTCTACTGGCTCAGGTCGTAGGCAGTCCTATAAGTTTGCTCCTACTTCTAGGATGAACAACACCTTCATAGCAGCAGGGGATTCAACCCTAGAAGAGATGATTGCTAATACGGAATACGGCCTATATGCTAAAAAGTTAGGTGGGGGTAGCGTAAATCCAGCAACGGGAGATTTCAACTTTGCCGTCTTAGAAGGCTATATCATTCAAAATGGTAAGATTCTAAAGCCTGTAAGGGGGGCTACCCTAATAGGAAATGGAGTTAAGGTGCTGGAGCTTATCGATATGGTAGGAAACAACCTTGAACTAGGTCAGGGTATGTGTGGGGCTTCCAGTGGTAGTGTCCCAGCTAGTGTTGGCCAGCCAAGTATTAGGGTAAAATCTCTAACAGTTGGTGGAAGAAAGGAGAAATAATAATGGACTATAGGAGATTTTTAAATAGGTTAATAGATAGGGCCCAAGGCAGGATGGAAAATTCAGAAGCATTTTTAGTTAAAAATAAAGAATTACAGATAGGTGTCTATAAGGGTGAAATAACAAAATATAGTATTGCGGAAAGTGGTGGCCTATCCTTAAGGGGAAGCTATGAAGGCAAGATGGGCTACTCCTATACGGAGAAAATTGATGATAGTTCCATAGATACTTTAGTCCATGATGCCATAGAAAATGGTAGGTATGTGGAAGGTTCCGAGGATGAGGTTATTTTTTCAGGTTCCGAAAGCTATGAAGATATAGACCACTATAATGAGGCCTTAAATAGGGTAGAAAATAGTGAAAAAATTGATTTTTTACTGAAACTAGAGAAGGAGGCCTATTCCCTAGATGACAAGGTCTTTGCGGTAAGTGCTTGTGACTATCATGAGTTTGAAGGGGAAAGATATATCTTAAATTCCCTAGGTTTAGACTTAAAGGACAAATTTAATGGAGCCTTTACCTATATTTCTGTAGTAGTTAAGGATGGGGATGATACCAAAACAGGCTTAAGCTATAGGGTCTTTAAAGACTTTTATACCTTAGATTATAGGAAAATGGCTAAGGAAGCGGTAGATAATGCTATCTCCATGCTGGGGGCTAAGGAGGTTAAGTCAGGAAACTATCCAATAGTCTTTGAAAACACTAGCTTTGCCAATTTGCTAGCTGCCTTTAGTCCCATTTTTTCTTCAGACAACGTACAGAAGGGCCTTTCCCTCCTAAAGGGTAAAATAGGGGAGGAAATTGCCGTTCCAATTTTAAATATAGTGGATGATCCCTTCTTAAAGGATGGTTTTGCTTCAAGAAATTTTGATGATGAGGGGACGGCCTCAACCTTCAATAAATTAATCGATAACGGCAAATTAGTTGGCCTTTTATATAACTGGAAGACGGCCAATAAGGAGGGGGTTAAATCCACTGGTAACGCCAGCAGGAGTTATAAGGGCTCCATGGGCATATCCCCATCTAACCTATATGTAGTCAACGGAGATACGGAAATTGAAGACCTCTTATATCTGGCAAATGGTGGCCTATATATAAATAATTTGGAAGGTCTACATTCTGGTTTAAACCCAGTTTCAGGGGACTTTTCCCTATCGGCATCTGGCTTTTTAATAAAGGATGGCCAGCTTCATAGGCCAGTAAATCAAATAACTATAGCAGGAAACCTATATGAACTATTTAAGGATATATTGGCCATAGGAAATGACTTGAAATTTACCATCCCATCCAATGGCTATATAGGTTCCCCAAGTATATTAATAAAATCCTTGGCAGTGGCCGGGGAATAATCTGTAACCTAATAGAATACCTCCTCATAATATAATATTGATAATATTATGAGGAGGTATTTATATGGGTGAAGACTTAGCTGTTAGGACAGAATCTGAAGGCAGATTTGACCTTTGCGTAGATGACTCCATTTTATTCTTCTTCCTGCTGCTAGCTATAATATTTGAAAGAAGTGAGCACTGCAAAAATAAGGATTCCCTACTATTCTTTTACTTACTACTAGCTATAATATTCTGCAAATAAGTTTGCAAATATGCTTTAGATCCCGTATTTTACGGGATTTTTTCTTTTGTAATGAAGGATTTCGATAAATAGTGTAACACATTTAAATAAATATGCTATAATATATATTGATTTAATTTAAATAGCATGCTACAATAAAAATGGATTTATTAGTTTATAAGTTTTTATTTTTAGGGGGAAATAAAATGACTTTTAAGTATATCAAGTGGTTTGATGAAATAAATAAATATGATATACCGGTCGTAGGGGGTAAAGGTGCTAATTTAGGGGAGTTAACCCAAAAAGGCTTAGATGTACCGCCAGGATTTTGTGTTACTGCCAAGGCCTATATGGATTTCGTATCCTATGCTGAATTAGATGAGATTATCAAGGCCTTGATGTATGGCCTAGATGAGGAAGATTCTAACCTTTTAAGCAATATAAGCAGGGAAATCCAAAACAAGATTATGGAAGGGCCCATTCCTTCAGATTTGGAAGAGGAGATTAGGAAGGCTTACAGGGAATTTAGCCAAAGGATAGGTGTAGAAGATCCTGAGGTGGCCGTTAGGAGTTCAGCCACAGCTGAAGACCTACCAGAGGCTTCTTTTGCAGGCCAGCAGGATACTTACCTCCACATTAAGGGGGAGGAAGAGCTAATCAAGCATATAAAAAGCTGTTGGGCTTCCCTTTGGACTGCCAGGGCCATCTATTACAGGGAAAAGCAAAAGTTTGACCACTTCCATGTTTCACTGGCTGTAGTAGTGCAGAAGATGGTAAACAGCGAAAAATCTGGAGTTATGTTTACGGCCAATCCTATAAATAACAGCATGGAAGAGATGATGATCAATGCATCCTGGGGCCTAGGAGAAGCAGTAGTATCTGGTATAGTAACCCCTGATGAGTATGTGGTAGATAAGAAGTCTAAGGAGATTAAGGACAAATATATCTCCGAAAAGAATAATATGGTGGTTAAGGCTGAAGATGGAATCGGTACAGTGGAAGTAAAGGTTGAAGACCACTTAGGCAAGGAGTATATCAATAGGGAGTGCTTGACTAAGGATGAGCTTAATACCCTTATCGATTACGGCCTAAAGATCGAAGAGATGTATGGAAGCTGCCAAGATATAGAATGGGGCTTCGATGGGGATACTAAAAGGCTTTATATCCTACAATCTAGGCCTATAACTACTATTCAGGGACAAGAAGTGGAAGAGGAAAGCAGGGTGGTGCAGGAATTGAAGGTATTAACTAAGGGTTTACCAGCATCTCCAGGTACAGCCTACGGCAGGGTTAGGAGTATCAAGGATATTACGGAAATAGATAAGGTTCAAGAGGGGGATATATTAGTAACAGGCATGACAAACCCTGATATGGTGCCAGCCATGAGGAAGGCTGTAGCCGTAGTAACGGAAGAGGGTGGAAGGACCTGCCATGCTGCAATAGTCTCCAGGGAGCTTCAAATACCATGTATTGTAGGCGCTAAATCAGCTACAGCAGTCTTAGAAGAGGGAATGGAAATAACGGTAGACGCTACAAGAGGGGTAGTCTATGCTGGTAAGCTAATAGAGGAAGAGGAGGAGATTAAGAAGGAGCAGGATAAGGAAGTAGGCCTAAATCCAGCCTTAATAGAGAAGATCCTAGCCCAATCAGCCCCTATAACTGGAACTAAGATCTATATGAATCTTGGAGAGCCTTCCCTTATTGACAAATACAAGGACCTACCCTTTGATGGTATAGGGTTAATGAGGACGGAATTTATATTTACCAACCTGGTAGGTGCCCATCCTATGTATCTAGTTAAGACTGGGCAGGGACAGTTGCTAATCGATAAGATGAGTGAAGGAGTCATGAAGGTTGCCAGTGCAATATATCCAAGACCATTAGTTGTAAGATTATCCGACTTTAGAACTAATGAGTTTAGGGGCTTAAAGGGTGGAGATGAAGTAGAGCCAGTAGAAGCCAACCCTATGATAGGCTGGAGGGGAGTATCCAGATATATCTCTCCAGAATATGAAGAAGGTTTTAGGCTGGAATGTAGGGCCATTAGGAAGGTAAGGGAAGAATATGGCTTAACCAACGTAATAGTCATGCTGCCCTTTGTAAGGACTATAGAGGAACTAAAGAGGGTAAAAGGTATCATGGCTGAAGAAGGCCTAGTCCAGTCTAAGGACTTTAAGATCTGGATTATGGCTGAGGTACCTGCTGTGGTATTCCAGGCTGAAGAATTTGCCCAACTGGTAGATGGCTTTAGTATCGGTAGTAACGACTTAACTCAGTTGATCATGGGGGCCGATAGGGATTCAGGTATCTTAAACAATATGGGATACTTCGATGAGAGGAATGAAGCAGTTAAGAGGGCTATATCCATAATCATAAAAGCAGCTAAAAAATATGGTAAGACCGTATCCATATGCGGTCAAGGACCGTCACAGTATCCAGAGCTTGCTGAGTTTTTAGTGGAAGAGGGAATAACTAGTATAAGCGTAAATCCAGACACAGTAGCTTATACTAGGAGATTAGTCGCATCGGTGGAACAAAAAATCATTTTAGATAAATTAAGAGGTATTTAGGGATTAATATATAACTGCTACTAATTAGGTAGCAGTTTTTTTATGAAAAGCTTGTAAGAAAGGCTCCCTATAATTTATATTGAATTGTGATTAAAGCTATTATATGATAATTACTAGGAGAATAAAGGAGGGCAGCCATGTTAAAATTAAATAACTTAACCAAATCCTACGGAAGAATAAAAGCAGTAAATAATATTAACCTAGAAGTAAGGCCGGGGGAGATATTCGGCTTTTTAGGGCCCAATGGAGCAGGTAAAACTACTACCATTAAGATGATAGTAGGGCTATTAAAGCCTGATGAGGGTATGATTACCCTAGCTGGCATAGATATTTGGCAAGAGCCCTTAAAAGCCAAATCTATGATCAGCTATGTGCCGGATAATCCTGCAGTATATGATAAACTTAAGGGTATAGAATTTCTAAACTTTATAGCCGATATGTATGGTATATCAAAGGAAGAGCGATTAAGGAAGATCGATTATTTTTCAAAGCTATTTAATATTGAGCACGCTTTGGAAAACCTTATCAGCTCCTATTCCCATGGTATGAAGCAGAAGTTAGTCCTAACATCAGCCTTAATCAATGATCCTAAGCTCTTCATCCTAGATGAGCCTATGGTGGGGCTGGATCCTAAATCCTCCTTTAATTTAAAGGAGATAATGAGACAGATGTGTGATGAGGGGAAAATCGTATTCTTTTCAACCCATGTAATGGAAGTGGCAGAAAGATTATGCGATAGGATAGCCATAATCAATAAGGGGCAGATAGTAACAGTTGGTACCATGGAGGAGTTGAGGAGTAGTGCCAAGGATGAGGAAACTTTAGAAAAGATCTTCTTGGAGTTGACTGAGGATGAATAAACTACTGGCTTTAGTTAAGGTGGATTTTAAGAATACATATGGGTTTAATTCCCTTATCCAATCCCTTAAGAATAGAAGGAACATATGGATAGCCCTAGTTATAGTGCTGGCCATACTTTCCTTAATCCCCTCCTATTTTATGTTGGTAATGGGACTAGTCAACCTAGCAGATGCCTTCTTCCAAATAGGCCAGGGCTCATACTTTTTACAGATGGGTATTTTCGGTTCCCAGGCCTTAGTCTTTGCACTGGGTATTTTCTACGTCCTTAGTAAATATTACTTTGCCAGTGATTTAAATCAGCTGGTACCCCTACCAATAAAGCCATCTTATATCATAGGGTCAAAATTTATCACCCTGATGTTCAGTGAATATTTGACCAGTTTCCCTGTCCTATTACCCTTTATCATCATATATGGCCTTAAGGCTAGTAAGGGGGTAGCCTACTGGGTCTATTCACTTATTGTAATTTTGACCATGCCTATTATCCCCTTAGTATTGGCTTCACTTTTAGTCATGGTCTTTATGAAATATACCAACCTGGGGGATAAGAAGGACCTAATTAGGATAATCAGCTCTATCTTCTTTATAGTATTCATCATCTGGTTACAGCTTACCATACAGCAGTTAGCCATGAAGTCAATAGAACTAGGGGATGCCCTATTTTTGAACCTGGCCAAGGATAGCCTTTATTTAGTTAAAAGGCTAGGTATAGTATTTCCACCTAGTATGTGGGCCACCTTAGCCCTAGCAAATACAAATGTATCAGGCCTCTTGTACCTAGTCCTATTCTTGGGAATATCCTTTGTAAGTATAGGCCTGATGATCTATTTAGCCGAGAGAATCTTCTTCGATGGGCTAATAGGAAATATAGAGGTGGTGGCTAAGGAGAGAAAGGCAAGGGATTTAACTAGGTCAGTAGCAGTTATGAAGCCCTATCTGGCCATTGCTAAGAAGGAGCTTCTTATGCTTGTTAAAACCCCAGTATATCTACTTAATTCCATTGGTGGGGTCATAATAGTTCCCATAATCCTAGTGATGCCTATCCTTATGGGAGATGAGTCCATGGATACTATTACAAGCTTAATCAGCGACTATCCCCATTTTGTGAACCTGATTACCATAGGGATTATCGTAGTTTTGGCCATGGTAAATTCCATAGGTCCAACCACCTTCTCTAGGGAGGGGAAAAATTTATGGATTCAAAGGGTCTTGCCCATAAGGGCTAGGGATCAAGTTCTAGGTAGGGTATTATCTTCTTTAGCTGTACAGCTATTGGGTATATTGGTATTAATATCAGCAATATATATTATAAATAGGATTAAGGCTGCAGATATTTTGATTATTACATCCCTAGGCCTTGTAGGCAGCATACCAATGACCCAGCTGGGCATGGTAGTAGATATAGCTAGGCCTATGTTAGACTGGGATAATCCACAAAGGGCCATGAAGCAGAACTTCAACGTCCTAGTAGCCCTAGGTTTGGGAGCCTTATTTATGATGGGCCTGTTCTTCCTAGTTAAAAATTTAATCTATAAAATAGACCTTATATACATTTACCTAATACTTTTCACTATCTTTATAACCCTAGCCATCATCCTTCAAGGAATACTAGAAAAAATGGTGGAAAGGCAGTTTATGGAGCTAGAATAACTTCAAGACTTAATTAAAATCCCATCTTGAAGTAATAAATAGAGAAAGGAGCAGTTAGATGAAGATTTTAATAAAAAATGTGGATATACTGGCTGTAGATGAAAAGGATAGGGGGGTTTTCAACTCCAATATCTATATTGTTGACGACAAGATTGAGTATATTGGGGATGAAATCGAGAATTTAGAGGTCCACAGGGTAATAGATGGCAAAAATAAACTGGCCATGCCCGGACTTATAAACTCCCATACCCATATAGGTATGTCCCTACTTAGGAACTATGCAGATGATTTATCCTTACACGTATGGTTAACGGAAAAGATCTGGCCTACAGAGGATAAGATGAATGCTGAGGACATCTATTGGGGATCCCTCCTTAGTATAGTTGAAATGATTAAATCCGGTACTACTGCCTTCTGCGACATGTATATGTTTATGGATGAGGTAGCTAAGGGGATTGAGGAGTCAGGTATTAGGGGAGTCCTTACTAGGGGTATGACTGAAGGAGAAGATTCAGAAGCCAAACTTAATGAAACTAGAGAGCTTTATAATAATTGGCAGGGTAAGGCAGATGGAAGAATAAAAGTAATGATTGCTCCCCATGCTATATATACGACTAGCAAGGATTTCCTTTTAAAATGTATAGATTTGGCAAGGGAGCTTAATACTGGACTTCATATCCATATTTCTGAAACTAAAAAGGAGATTGAAGACAGCCTACAAGCTTACGGTAAATCTCCTGTTAAATACCTAGAGGAGATTGGCTTCTTTAACATCCATACCATAGGAGCCCACTGCGTCCATTTAGATGATGAGGATATAGAAATACTGGCTAAGTACAATGTATATCCAGTAAATAATCCAACTAGCAATTTAAAGTTGGCTTCAGGTTTTGCACCTATAGATAAGATGCTTAAAAAGGGTATTACTGTCGCCTTGGGAACCGATGGACCTTCAAGCAATAACAATCTAGATATGTTTGAAGAGATAAACTTAGCTTCTATTATCAATAAGGGAATAAATTTAGACCCCCTTTCTGTATCAGCCCTAGAGGCCATCAAGATGGCTACTATTAATGGGGCTAAGGCTCTGGATTGGGGCGAGGAAATCGGGTCCCTTGAAGTTGGTAAAAAAGCTGATATAATTTTACTTGATATCGATAAGCCACATTTTTATCCAAGACATAACTTAATATCAGCCATAAGCTATACAGCCCACGGATCTGACGTAGACACAGTAATCGTGGATGGTAAAATAATAATGGAGAAGAGGGAGCTTAAGACCTTAGATGAGGAATTGATCAAATTTATGGCTGAAAAACGCGCTAAGGATCTTATAAGGAGATAAAAATACAATAGAAAAGGAGACTTGAAATGAGTATTGAGCAAAAGACTATTAATACCATTAGGGTTTTATCTGCAGAGATGATAGAAAAGGCTAATTCAGGCCATCCAGGTTTACCACTGGGTGCAGCCCCTATGGCCTTTACGCTATGGGGTAGGTCCATGAACCACAATCCTAAAAATCCAAAATGGATAAATAGGGATAGGTTCATCCTGTCAGCAGGCCATGGATCAGCACTTCTATATTCCCTATTACACCTATTCGATTATGGTCTAACAACGGAAGATATAAAGAACTTCAGACAGCTAGATAGCAAAACCCCAGGCCATCCTGAATACGGCCATACGGTAGGTGTTGAGGTAACTACTGGACCCTTAGGACAGGGTATGGCAAATGCCGTTGGTATGGCCATGGCTGAAGCCCACCTAGCTGCTAGATTTAATAAGGATGGTTACAATATTATAGACCATTACACTTATGTCCTAGCAGGGGACGGCTGCATGATGGAGGGTATAGGCTATGAAGCAGCTTCATTAGCTGGGTCTCTAGGTTTAGGTAAGCTGATAGTCCTTTACGATTCAAACTCCATTACCATAGAGGGTAGCACTGACCTAGCCTTCCATGAGGATGTATGTAAGAGATTCCAGGCCATGGGATGGGAGACCCTAGAAGTAGAAGATGGTAACGATATAGAGGACATCTATGAAAAAATCGAAGAGGCCAAGAAGAACCTATCCCAGCCAACACTTATAAAGGTTACAACAGAAATAGGGTATGGTGCCCCAGGTAAACAAGGAAAGGCCTCTGCCCATGGTGAGCCACTGGGAGAAGAAGAGTTAAAGGCTATGAAGGAAGCCTTCAACTGGACAGAGGAGCCTTTTGTAGTACCTGAAGATGTAAAGGAATTTATGGCTCAGCTTATCAAGAAGGGTATAGAAGCCAATGA
This sequence comes from Tissierellia bacterium, assembly GCA_012521625.1. Taxonomy (GTDB): domain Bacteria; phylum Bacillota; class Clostridia; order Tissierellales; family Tissierellaceae; genus JAAYTL01. The sequence continues at coordinate 13,636 of JAAYLY010000094.1, forward strand.
AGAATGGAATAGGATGTATGAGGAATATAAGGAAAAATATCCTGAGTTGGCTAAGGAATTAGAAGACTGGTTGGAGCTAAAACTGCCAATGGATTATTTAGAATCAGATGAATTTTGGTCCTTTGAAAAGGATATGTCTACTAGGGAGGCATCAGGTACTGTAATCAATAGGATAGCTGAAAAATTACCAAACCTAATCGGAGGATCAGCAGACTTAGCTCCATCTAACAAGACCTATATGAAGTCTAGGGAAGACTTCTCCAAGGAAAACTATGGTGGTTCCAACATTAGATTTGGAGTTAGGGAGCATGCCATGGCAGGGGTAGTTAACGGTATGTTTTTACATGGAGGGTTAAGGGCGTATTGTGGAACCTTCTTCGTCTTTAGCGATTATATGAAGCATTCCATGAGGTTGGCTTCGCTGATGAACCTACCAGCTATCTATGTCTTAACCCATGATAGTATAGGAGTTGGAGAAGATGGTCCAACCCATCAGCCAATAGAACAACTAGCCATGTTTAGGTCTATGCCTAATTTCGTAGTCTTCAGACCAGCAGACGCCAGGGAGACTGCAGCAGCCTGGTATACTGCCTTAACTAGAAAGACAGGACCTACAGGCTTAGTCCTTACAAGGCAAAACCTACCCCTTCTTGAGGGAACGGGTAAGGATGCCCTAAAGGGTGCCTATATCCTTAAGAAGGAAAAGAAAGACCTAGATTTAATCCTTCTAGCAACTGGTTCAGAAGTACATCTTGTTTTAGAAGCAGCCAAGGTCTTAGAAGAAAAGGGTATAGGAGTTAGGGTAGTAAGTATGCCATCTTGGGAGATATTTGAAGAACAATCCCATGAATATAAGGAAGAGGTATTACCAAGCAAGGTAGAAAAGAGACTTGCTGTGGAAGCTGCCGCATCCCTAGGCTGGCATAAGTATGTAGGCCTTAAGGGCAAGGTTATAGCTATGGAAAGCTTCGGAGCATCAGGACCTGGTAACCAATTATTTGAAAAATTCGGCTTTACAGTGGATAACATAGTAGAAAAAGCTTTAGAGCTTGTGGAGTAGTAAAAATATAGGCTGATTAGATTGATAGAATTAATGGGTAAAACAGGGAGGATTTCCAATAGGGATTTCCTCTCTTTTTTGTCGTCCACCTCCAATAGTGCAAAAATCACTGGGGGCCGACGATAAAAGAAATTGGTAAATTTCAATAGTATAAGAATTTGGTTGAAATATACAGACAATTCTGTTAAAATTTAAAGTAAGTAATAATGCCAATTTCACGGGTTTATAGACTACCTATAAGGTATTGAAAC
>JAAYLY010000095.1 GCA_012521625.1 Tissierellia bacterium
AAGGGGCAGCCAGATCCAGACCTTTTAATTAGGCCTAGTGGAGAATTGAGGTTGAGTAATTTCCTACTCTATCAAATAGCCTATACGGAGTTTTGGTTTTCCGATGTCTTGTGGCCGGATTTTAAGGAAGAGAAACTTTATGAAGCAATTATAGACTATCAAAAAAGAAATAGAAGATTTGGAGGAATTTAGGTGAAAGACTTAAAAGTAAGGGTACTTTCTGCAATAGTTGGACTCGCACTATTGGTATTTATAATCTCTAGGGGTGATATACTCCTAGCTACTTCAATACTGCTAGTTTCCTTGATGGGCTTAAGGGAATTCTATAGGGCTTTAAACAATATAGGGCTTAAGACTGTAGACCTTATTGGTTATCTTGGTGCCTTGGGTATATATTTATCCAATGCCTTTGAGATAATTTCCATTGGCCTAGTTTTCTATCTGCTTACGGCCCTGCTACTGATCAAGCTATTGTTCAATAAAAACTTGCAGGTTGTAGATATTGCTGCCACTTTATTAGGTATTACATATATTCCTTTTTTTATGTTTTACATATATAAGCTAGATGGAAGCCCTTATATATGGCTAGTATTCATAATCGCCTTTGGAACCGATACCTTTGCATATTTAGTGGGTAATCTCTTTGGGAAGAATAAATTATGCCCTGAAATCAGCCCTAATAAGTCAAGGGAGGGTGCCATAGGTGGAGTGCTGGGTAGTTTAATTTTAACCTTGATCTTTGGGTATATAAATGATATCGACTCCCTGGGAGGATTGATAATCTTATCTGTAATAACATCAATAATATCCCAAATGGGAGATTTAATTGCCTCAAGGATCAAGCGCTTGGCAAAGATAAAGGACTATGGCTTTATCATGCCGGGGCATGGTGGAGTATTAGATAGATTTGATAGTATTATTTTTAGTGCTCCCTTAATATATTATTATGTAACACAGATTTTAATCTAATAGGTGGTGTTAATATGCAGACGGCTGTTGCAGCAATCTTTGTATTTTTACTAGTAATTCTATTACACGAACTAGGTCATTTCTCCATAGCTAAGCTAGTTGGAATAAAGGTAAACGAATTTTCCATTGGTATGGGGCCGAAGTTGTTTCAGACCCGAAAGGGTGAAACCCAATATAGCTTGAGGCTCTTACCCATAGGTGGTTATGTAAGGATGGAGGGAGAAGAGGAGGATTCCAATGATCCAAGGGCCTTCAACAATGCATCTACACTTGCTAGGATAGCAGTAGTGGCTGCAGGGGCTATTATGAACTTTATCTTGGCCTTTGTTGTCTTTTCCATCGTATCCTTCAACCTAGGTGAACCCACTACCACCATAGGGGAAATACTTCCTGATTCACCTGCCCAGCATGGAGGACTTATGGAGGGTGACAGGATCATAGCCATCAACCAAACTGAGACTAAAAGCTGGGATGAATTATCTAATGCCATTGCCAATTCCGATGGTAATGAATTAGATATTAGGATAATCAGGGATGGTAAGGAGGAAAACTTATATATCAAGCCCAGCCTTCAAGAGGGAAGGTTAATGATAGGGATAGTTCCAAAATATGAAAAATCCCTTCTGGCTGGTATAAGGGGTGGCTTTGAGTCTACTATTACCTTTATTGGTCTAATGTTTGATTTCGTCAAGATGCTCTTTACCGGCCAAGTGACTATTGAACATCTTTCTGGTCCAGTAGGAGTTATCAATGAAATTGGTCAGGCTGCAAAAATGGGCTTTTTAAACCTCTTGCTCCTACTAGGATTTATCAGTGTAAACTTAGGATTTTTTAACCTGCTACCAATACCAGCCCTAGATGGTAGTAGATTGGTATTCTTATTCATCGAACTAATAAGGGGCAAGCCAGTAAATCCAGAGAAGGAAAACTTCGTCCACTTTGTAGGTTTAATCTTCCTGTTGGGCTTAATGTTAGTTGTAACCTATAAGGATTTACTAAGGATAAATATATTTTGATTTTAAATAAATAGCATTATTATAAATTAGCCAAAGAAAAAGGAAATCCGTAAGCAAACTCCACTGTATTAGTGACTTTTTGCCTACGGATTTCTATTTAAATATAGATAGTATTCATGCCTTAAATAAGGGCGTTAATTTAACTTTTGTTAAGTAGGATTGTTAAAAGCTGGATAAAAAAGGCTTAATGGCCTAGTATACTTTTTCAATTATAAAGCTAATATAGTCCTTATATATAATTGTATTACTTTTATATTATAGAATAAAACTGGACAGGCCATATTAGTTTACATTATACTATAGCTATAAGAATATTTTTAGAGATGTATGGTTCTATTAAGTTATATAGAATTATTAAAAGCTGGATAAATAGGCTTAATAAGCTGATTAAGTCTATATAATGGTGTAAAAAGAAAAATAATTTGAGCCAAAGCTCATACCTCGGTTAAAATATAGTTGCAACACAAATACCAAACCGAGGAGGATGAACCATGGCTCAGTATAATATT
>JAAYLY010000096.1 GCA_012521625.1 Tissierellia bacterium
AATTTACTACATAGAATCTTTTAATCTTGATTGTTTTTCCTTGTACTCCATAGGGGTTTGATAATCTAGTGAACCATGTAATCTATGGTTATTATACCAATTTATATAATCCATTAATTCGATCTCTCCAAGGGATGTGTTGGAGAAGGATATGGAGGAGGTTTATGGATATGGACAATATATTACTTCCACACTTCTTGAGAGATGGAAAACTAATCCTGAAGAAGCACCAGGAAGGCTAATATCCGGCCCATGGCCAGACCGTATAGGGCTTAGGAATATAAGGAGGCTTACAGAGGATAAGTATTTGGTTTATGGAGATATAATTGAAGTTACTAGCGTGGAAGAGCTGACAGGAGGTTATGTGGCAAAGAATCCTGTGGCCATTACAATTGTAAGGGAAAAGGATAGTTGGTTAATCGATGATATGGAGGAATTTATCCTTTATAAAAATACAGAATATGGTTTTGATTTCAGGCTACCAACTTGGCCGTAATGAGGAATACGTATTTGCCCTGCCGGCTAGATATAATTTTGGATTTTTGGGAGGTTATGAAGAGGTGGAGATGATCTTAGAGAATAACCCATTGGCGCCAATAGTTAACTAGTAAAGAGAATGGCTTGTTTCCTAAAATCAACAGGAGGCAAGCCTTTTATTTTTACTTTAACTCAATAAGATATTTCTTAAGATATTATTATCTTTCTTATTTAATACCACCTATAGATCCACCTTCTGAAAGCTATTAGAGGCCACTCTATAGGCCACTAACATACTAAGGATATAGAATATTATGCCTACAACTAAAATTGGTAGCTGTTTTAACATTAAAGCTGGTTCCACACTATCTAGCCATTTAAAGGCTGGGAAATGGACCATAACCTCCATAATCAACACTCCAATGCTAGCAGGGATTATGGCCATGATAAAGGCCTTTCCTACCTTATAGCCAGTTTTGAAAAACTCAGTCAGTAAAATTAGGTTAAAAATTCCGTAGATTAAAAAGCCAAAGCCATAATAGGCTATGTTAGCCTCAATACCTGCTGGGTTGCCTTCAGCAAGAATACGAAGTCTTAAGAAGGCAAAGGGTAAGGAGATGATTAACTGAGTCATCTGGGATAATATCACCAGCAGGCACTTAGCCTTTACAGTGTCCCTTTTCTTTACTGGCATCAAGGAGGTATAATAGATGTCATTAGTTTCCCTGCCATACATAAAAGTTATATAGGGGCCTAGGCAGCCAAATATAAAAACCATGCCGTAGGGATAGGCTGGTACTAAAACCAGGGCACCTAGCAGGGTAAAGATAAAGAGATTTGGATGGGCAGCTAGGCGTAATTCCTTATAGATTAGATTTAACATTAAAACCACTCCTTTCAGTGCGAACCATAATATCCTCTAGGGTAAGTTCCCTTTCCCCTGGCTTTTTCAAGTGGTGGAAGGACTTAATAAAGGCTGATTTTTCAGCACTTCTAATGAGTTTACCATCCTTAATATAGCTAATATAATCGGCACATTTTTCTAAATCGGAAGTAATATGGGTGGAAAAGAGGATGCTTATACCTTCTTCCTTTACCAAGTGCTTAAATAACTCCAGTATGTCATCCCGGGATACTGGATCTAGGCCACTGGTTGGCTCATCTAAAATAAGGAGCTTTGCCTTATGGGATAGGGCTAAGGCCAGCATATATTTAACCTTCATACCTGTAGAAAGTTCTTTTACCCTCTTATGTGGATTGAGGGAGAAGGCATCCATATAGCTTTGGTAGGCCTTATCATCCCAATTTTTATAGAAACGCCTTGTAACAGCAGTAATATCCCTCAACCTTTTATGATTATAAAAATCAATTCCACCTAAAACCACACCTATATCCTGCTTACAGCTTTCTTCATTTTCTCTAAATTCCTTGCCAAAGATCTGAATAGAACCCCCATCGGGGTTAACTAAGTTTAAGATAGACTTTAGGGTGGTGCTTTTACCAGCCCCGTTTTTACCAATTAAACCCATAATCTTCCCCTGAGGTAGGTGGAAGGATACATCGTCCAGTAGAAAGTTAGGGTAAGACTTAGTAAGCCCTTTAACTGATAGTACATTCATATTTCAACCCCCTTATTTTTCAAATAATTTGTCTATAAGCTGTCCAGTCATAAGAAGAAAGGTCTTGCTGTCTACCAAGGCGATACCTTTATTGCTAGGGGAGGTGTCACCTAAAACCACCAATTTATCCCCAGCTTTTAGCTCTAGGGTATCCCTGGCCTCCTTAGGTAGTACAATTTGCCCTCTTTCACCAATAGTTGCCACTCCGAAGATATGCTTATTCTTAGGCGGAATTGGCAAGCCTTCCTTTTCAGGATCATAGCGAACCAAATCATTTAAGGATACCTGATAAAGATCAGCCAAGGCTTCGCATTTGATGATATCAGGCAGGGATTCACCATTTTCCCATTTAGCAACTGATTGGCGGCTGACTCCAATCTTTTCTGCCACTTCTTCCTGGGATAGACCATGGCTATTTCTCAAATAGCGTAAATTAGCTGCAATATTCTTTTTCCTATTAGTCATACTTTTCATACCCCCTAATAATATGATAAACTATAAAATATGAACTGTGAACCAACTGAATTTCACCATTTATGTTAACCTTAGTTGCCTAATATTTTATCCTATAGACTAAAGAATTTATAGCTATAATTGATTTAATTAAAGTTATATAATATTATTGCCCTACCGTCTATTTAATGGATGGAAGTCCAATCCTACTTATGAGGTGATATTATGTGGTTATTTTTAATAATGGGCATAGCTTTTATAGCTACAGGTTTTGCTATTCATGTATTAAAGTGGCATTTTTTAATTGCAGGATATAATACTATGCCTAAAGATAAGCGGCAAGAGGTAGATGTGGAAGGACTGGGACGCTTAATGGGGATTTATTCATATATTAATGGGGGAGTTTTTATTTTATCTGCTTTTATCTATTCCCTAGGCTTTGAGCTAGCCTTAATTTCAGCTGTTATCTTCACCCTAATAGCCACCATTTTCCTAATAATAAGGGCTCAAAAATATGGTGGTAACCTAAGTAAAGGCCCATATAAATATAAGTCAGGTGGAGTGGTAATATCAGTCATTTCCTTAATAGTGGTATTAGCCCTATTCTATAGCACTATGCAGCCTACAAGGGTAAATTTATTGGAAGAAGGTCTTGAAATAGAAGGCATATATGGAGGGCTATATCATTGGGAGGAAATAGAAGAAGTTCATTTACTTGAGAAAATGCCAAAAATAAAAAGGAGGACTAGCGGGGCAGCTGTAGGCAGCCATTTAAAGGGTCATTTTTCATCAGAAATTGGACCGGTTAAATTATTCGTAAATAAAAATTTGCCCCCCTTTATACTTCTTGAAACAGCTGGAAGGGACGTTATTTTTAATATGGGAAGTCCCGATGAGACCCTTAAAATATTTGATGAAATCTTAATAAGGATTAACAATCTTTCTAATTAGAAGTAAAATAGATGTACTATCCCCAAGAAGGGATAGGGGTTTTCTATTGGAAAATATTCGGATATTTTCAAACAGTTATAGCAACAATATAGTTAAAGCAATTATTTTAGTTGTTTAGAAACAGGAGGCATATCATGAATTATAGAGATTGTGCTGTTTTTTTATGCGGAGGCTGTAGTAAAGCAATTTGATGATTTAGAAGAGAAGATGTTTAATATAAACAAGAAGGAGAAGATCAGGATAGGCTCCACCATTACCGTTGGGGAATGTATGTTGAGCAATATAATAAATACCTTTATAAAAAAGGAAACAGATGTGGAAGTATATTCCTATGTTAACAACACTAGGATTATTGAGGAAAAGTTACTGAATTCGGAATTAGATATTGGGATTGTAGAGGGCCAGATTAAAAGCCCAGACCTAATACATATACCAGAAGTCAGCGACTATTTGGTTCTAATCTGCAGTAAAAGCCATCCCTTTGCCAGTAAAAAGATCATCAACCTAAAGGAGTTAGGAAGCGAAAGGTTTGCCGTGAGGGAAAAGGGGAGTGGTACTAGGGAACTCTTTGAAAGCTATATGGCAGATAAGGGTATAAAATTAAATATAGCCTTTGAAGGAAATAGCCCTGAGGCCATTAAGAAGGAAGTAATTAACAACAACTATTTGGCCGTCATCTCCATCCGCCTGTAATTGAGGAGGTAAGGAACTCCCAACTCCATATAATTGAATGTGGGGAAGGGGCATGGGATAGGCATTTTAGGATAGTTTACCATAAGGACAAGTTCATAACCAAGGAGGTTTTATCCCTAGGGGATGATATGGCCAAGTCTCTTGGTCTAAATGTAGCCAAATACCGCTTTGCCTTTATAGTCCTATCATCCCTTCTATCAGGTAGTGCCATTAGTTTTGCAGGCCTTTTAGGCTTTGTAGGCCTTATAGTACCCCATGCAGCCAGGTTTATAATAGGCTATGATTCCAGGTTACTGGTTCCCGTTTCAGCCTTAGTAGGTAGCCTTTTTACCCTCTTATGCGATATCCTAGCTCGGACCCTCTTTGCACCCTATGAAGTGCCAGTGGGGATAATCATGTCCTTCTTAGGGGGGCCCTTCTTCATTTACCTATTATTTAAACAGAGGAGGCAAACAGATGATTAACTTAAAAGGGGTAAGGGCTGGATATAATGGGGTCGGGAGCTTTCAGGTGGGGAAAGGCAGAAGGTCTACCTTGCAATGCTCTTGGCCCAGGATACGGACTATATCTTCTTAGATGAGCCTACTACATATCTAGATATAACACACCAGCTGGAGATCTTGGATATTATAAAGGAGTTAAAGAAGCTGGGAAAGGCGGTAATCATGGTAATCCATGACCTTAACAGTGCCTTGACATACTCCGATAAGGTCTGCCTGATGGATAGGGGGGAAATAATCATATACGATAGCCCTCAGGCCGTATATGAAAGTGGACAAATAGAGAGGATTTTCAACATCGACTGTGATAGGGTTTATATAGATAGAAGGAAGGAAAGTCAATATGTCTTTTCAATAAGATAAAAACCCATACCTAGATTTTACTTTAGGTATGGGTTTTTACTAGCTATACGTTGAAATACCTATTCATAAGCCTCCAACCAATTGGACTTCTTATAATACAAGACGAAGGCTGCTGAGCTTATGAACCAGGTTATAGGATAGGCCCAGAAGACTACCCTAATGTCTGGTATTATCCTTACCATTATGGTTATGTAACTAATCCTAATTATACACCAGCTTACCAACATGACGTACATGGGGATTTGAGTCTTCCCAGCCCCTCTGAGGATGCCGGATATACAGTGGGAAAGGGCTAATAAGAAGAAGAAAAGGCTGGTAATCCTTGCCCTTAGGACTCCAAGCTCTATTACTTCTGGATCAGAGTTAAAGATCCTTATTAAGGCCGGGGCAAAGATCCAGATGAATATTCCTATTACCTCTGCCAGGGATATACAGGCTATGATACCGAAGCGGGCACCTTCCCTAGCCCTTTGGTACTGCTTGGCCCCCAGATTTTGGCCTATGAAGGTAGTAAGTGCAATGCTGAAGCTGGTAATGGGTAAGAAGGCGAAGCCTTCCAGCTTAGCGAAGCTACCACTACCAGCCATGGCGGCTGCTCCAAATTGGTTGATATTGGCCTGAACTATGACGTTGGCAAAGGCAATTACCGAATTTTGTACTCCAGCTGGGATCCCCATCTTTACCAGGCTTTTAAGCATAGTAGTATTTATCTTTATTTCCCTTATAACTACCCTATGATAATCTTCAGCCTTTGTAAGCTTATGAAAGCTTAAGATAGCACTTACAAACTGTGAAATAACAGTGGCTATGGCCGCACCAGCTATACCAAAGTCGTAGATAGCTACGAATAGTATGTCTAGTACTACATTTAATACTGCTGCAATGATCAAGTAATAGAGAGGACGCTTACTATCTCCCACGGCCTGAAAGATCCCCATACAGGTATTGTACATAACGATACCGATACCACCAGCAAAGAATATGCGCAGGTATGTAACAGCATCTACAAAGACATCTTCAGGTGTATCCATCAGCTCTAAAAACCAGGGGGTACCCACTACCCCAATTATAGTTATGATTATTCCAGCTATTAGGCCTGCAGCTATAGTAGTATGTACTGCTATGGAGACCTTTTCTTTATCCTTAGCCCCATAATGCTGGGAGATGATGACTCCTGCACCTACAAAGATGCCGCCTAGAAAGCCTACTATTAAAAAAATCAAGCTGCCTGTAGAACTTACTGCAGCCAAAGCTTCCTTTCCAAGTACATTACCCACCACCAGGGAGTCCACCACATTATAGAGTTGTTGAAAAAGGTTGCCTAAAAAGATTGGAAAAGCAAAGGATATGATGTTTTTTGATATTTTTCCCTCAGTCACTTTTTTCCCTTCCTATCATATAAATTGTCAATCAATTATATCTTAGATGATTAAGTTAAAATATGCAATCCCTTTAGCCTTTCACAAAGGGTCACATTAATGAATATTATAAACAATAACGCTTGTAAGGAGGGAAGATAGCCGCATCCTGGGCTACAGCCAAGATTGCCAAGACCTGGCTTGATGAGGTATTGTTTGAAGATCTGGAAGCCATAGCTGTTCCAACCCTAATTATCCATGGAATCCATGACCAAATAGTTCCATACCAACTGGGGGAGGTGCAGCATAGGCTGATACAAAACTCCAGCCTTGTATCCTTCCAATATTCCGGTCATGGAGTTTTCTATGAACAAAGGGAGGACTTTAATGAGGTATTAGTCAAGTTTGTAAGAAGTTAATTTTCAAAATCTGAATTTTTTATATGAGTTTTCCTATTATCAAAATAACCACTCCAGGAATAGCATGTAGTAAAAATGCTTTATGGAGTGGTTTTGTTATGGACTTTATTAAGGATAAAAAGATTAAGGATGTTGAATCTCTAAATGAATTCTTAAGACCCTTTGGTTATGCCTTTACTAGGGTTGAAAGCTTAGAAAGGATTATCCAAGGGAAAAATAAGGAGCTATGTGACAAGTTTAATGAACTGACGAAGGAGCAGGACAACTCCTTAGATAAGATAATAGCCCTACAGGACTTAGCACCCGAAATGCTTGAAAACATACTTAGATTGGGGAAGGCAAAGGAGATATTCAAATTGTAACCTATTTTACCCCCTTAGAATAGCCTAATATCAAGAAATATTAGGCGGGGATATATATGAGGATATTAAATCGGCTGACTAGGATCTTTAATAATTCTAAGGAGGTCTATATAGATGATCGGTCTAAGATCATCATAATGAGTGATGTCCATAGGGGAGATGGCAACTGGTCCGATTCCTTTGCAAGAAACCAAAATATCTTCTTTGCTGCCCTTAAATATTATTATGACAACGACTATACCTATATAGAACTAGGGGATGGAGATGAGCTATGGGAACTGCGTGATTTTAAAGAGATAATAAGGGAATACAGCCATATATTCTGGCTGATGAATAAATTCTATGAGGATGATAGATTTTATATGCTATTTGGCAATCACGATATAGTTAAAAAAGATAAGAGCTTCGTGGAAGATAACCTCTACTATTATTATTTTGAAAGGGAAAAAAAGCTGGTACCCCTATTTAAGGATATTGAAGTCCATGAAGGCCTGATATTAAACTACAAGGATTTTAAGAATAAGATCTTTCTGGTCCACGGCCACCAGGTGGAGTTTCTAAACTATGATATCTGGCCATTTGCTAGGTTTTTAGTCAGGTATCTTTGGAGGCCCCTGGAGCTATATGGCATCAAGGACTATACTAGGACAGCTAAGAATTATAAGAAAAGGCGCAGGCTAGAGGAAGAGTTGATGGACTGGGTTGAGAAGTATCAGCATATTCTAATAGCTGGCCACAACCATAGGCCCTACTTCCCAGAAGTAGGGGATACACCCTATTTCAACGACGGCAGCTGTGTACATCCTAGATGTATAACAGGTATAGAGATTTATCATGGCTATATTATGCTGATTAAGTGGTGTGTTAAGGCTGATAGAAAAGGTTTTTTGTATGTTGGCAAAGATATCTTAGCAGGTCCAAGGAAGTTGGAAGATTATCTATTCTATCTAAGTGAAAGATAGAAAGCCTGTTAGGAAGAGGGTTGCCTAGCAGGCTTTTTTGTAGGAAGAATAAGGGGAATATTCTAAAAGCTCTTTGAAAATTTATAATTTCATATTATATAATAAAGTTGAAGCATTAATTTTTCCAGCAAGTTTAATAGGGAGGCGCATAATATGGTTGGAATCTTGAGTATCGACTTCGATTACTTTATTGATGCTTCATCTGGGGAAAGGGACCGCTATTTCCCACCAGGCAATGATGGAATACCAGTGGACAAGCTTGAACTTATGTGGAAGGAAAGGTATTTAAGATATCCTGAACTTAGGGAAATAGGCCTTATAAAGGATTATGTGATTGTTAAAAACTATCTACGTCTTTTAAATATAAAAAGGGATAATTTCTATAAATCCGATTCCCATAAGGAAATAAGGAAGTTAATAGATAGGATACCCTGGAATGAGGATTTAAGGATTGTAAATATAGATTTTCACCACGACTACTACCACTATTTTACTGCTGGTGAATATTATAACTGCGGCAACTGGTTAAGGAGGGTGGTGGAGGAAAGGCCTAATGTAAGTATCAAGTGGATTAGGAGGGAAGACTCCCAAACCCTTAGCTTGGAAGGGGAATTTCCTTTTGAGCATACAAGTGATATACAGGCCATCTACGAGGAAAGCTTTGATTACCTATTCATATGTAGGAGTCCAGAATGGAGCCCCCCACACCTAAGCAACAAATATGAGGAACTGGCAGCTGTGTTTACTACTAAAACTGCATGATGCTACTAGGTTTTTTAGCTCCTAACTGAGGTCTAGATTGTTATGGAAAAATGGGGGTATATTAAAGATAGTAACTAAGAACCATAAGATAGAACTATAAGATTTAATTAAGATGGTGATTTGAGATAGTATGATAGGGTATGCTGAGTATGAAGTCCTACCCTTGATTGAAGCAAGGGTAGAATTTGAAATGGATAGGTTTGAACTGGACAATATCCTAAGGGGGCTAGGGATGTAAATTATGAACCCTTAGAAGAGGCCATGAAGGAATTAGCCCTCTTTGAGGAAAGGGCCATATATAATGGCTTAGGTAACTCCATCAAGGGCTTAAAGGCCTATGTTAAGGAGGAAATTCTCTTTGTAGATAATCCTACTGCCATAATGGAGGCCATAACTAAAGGCTTAATTAAATTGAGAAAGGCCTATGAAACAAGGACCTTTAACCCTAGTAGTTAATGAAGAAGCCTATAGCAGGATCCTGTCAAAGGAAACAGCCTATCCACTAGATGAAAGGATAAAATCCCTAATAGCTGGGGATATAGTATTTAGCCATGTGGTCGATGGGGCCTATCTACTACCCTATAATCATGAGGATTTAGAACTAACCATTGGAAGGGATTTCTCAATAGGCTATCAAGACCATACAGCTGAAAGGGTAAGGTTCTTTGCTACCGAATCCTTTACCTTTGGTGTATTAAATCCAGATTTGATAGTTAAATATCGCCTATAGTTGAAGAGCTTAGGAAGGTTATTAAGAAGGTTATAAAAATTTTAACCTAATTAACAACAGAAGTCTCCCATCTTCTATAAGTGGGAGATGAATGTTACTTGACAATTCCTTCCTTTATGATATAATCAGTATTAGAGGAGGGAGTTGAGTAAATACAATGCAA
>JAAYLY010000097.1 GCA_012521625.1 Tissierellia bacterium
TACATTTGGGAAACCTTCTTTTTTAGCTTTTTCTCCCCAAATTCTGTACCTCATATGAGCCATACTCTCTCCACCAAAGGCAGACCTTAAGTTGTCTTGAGTCATTTTGTTCATAATAACTCCTCCTTCTATAGTATATAGTAAGCTTTTGCACCATTATTACCCACAACCCTATAATACCAAAGTTAGCAAATTAAGGCAATACTAATTGTTTGAATATTTGTAAATTAGAACTTAAACAATATGCCCACCACAGCTGCCACTAAGATATAGGATATGGGGTGTTTATTTAACCTTCTAATTAAATAGAAGATTATTATAAAAAAGATTATCTCTTTAAAATTTAAGAGGTCCTTTATATTCTTATTAATTTTATAGCTATCTATACTTAATAAGGCTATTTTTGCTACTTCAAAGCCTGCCGCTCCTATTAAGCCGCTAACTGCAGGCCTAATGCCTGAAAAGGCAGATTTTACAATGGGCCTTTCACTAAACTTAGAAAAATAATGGGCAATTATGACTATTATTACGATAGAGGGAGTAACTATACCAAGGGTTGCAACAGTTCCCCCTAAGAGGCCGGCAGTTTTATTTCCTACAAAGGTAGCTGTATTTATACCGATGGGACCAGGAGTTGATTCTGATATGGCAATCATATCCATCAGCTCCTCTGTTGTTATCCAGCCATATTTATGTACAATCTCCTGTAGGAATGGTAGGGTCGCCAGTCCTCCACCTACGGCAAATAGGCCTATTCTAAAAAAGACGAGAAACAGTTTGAAATATATCATCGTTCCTTCTCCTTAAAATCCACATTTCTACAATTGATAATACCTACTATGGCCGACCCAATTATTGGAATAATTGGCGATAGCTGAAAAAAGGCCACTAAAACAAAGGCTAGTAGGAATAGGATTATGCCAACCCAATTTTTTATAGATTGAGAATCCATTTTTAGAACCGTATTGATTATTAAGGCCGCTACCACTACCCTTATGGCACCAAAGGCATGCTGGACTATTTCTATATCTTTAAAATGCTTAAAAAAACTTGCTATGATTGTGATTATTGTTAAGGATGGTGCTACCATACCCAGGGTAGCAACTATTGCGCCAATAACTCCCTTTCGCTTATAGCCAATAAAGGTTGCCGTATTTACGGCTATAATACCTGGGGTACACTGGCCAATGGCATAATAATCTATGATCTCTTCATTGGTAGCCCATTTCCGCTTTTCAACCAATTCCATCTGGATAGCAGGAAGCATAGCATAACCACCACCAAAGGTAAATCCACCGATCCGAAAAAAGATAAAAAACAATTCTAATAATTCTCTCAATTTTCCCGCCTCCCTACATAGCTGCTGGAGATTAAATTATACTATATTCCACCTATAAACTCAAATGAAATAAATTTGTATTAACTATCACACCTGTCCCATTAATTACATATTTTATAATGAGGTTAAATTTAAAGGAAAAAGGGGTGTAGGCCATGACTGATGTATTAGATAGAAGGGATAGGAGAGATAGAAGAGACCGCTTTAGATTGGATGAATCCTTCTTGCTCCTATTATTAATTCTGATCCTATTCTCTAGGGATTAATATTTAAGAATCGGGTTTGACCCGATTCTTTTAATATCTATTAACAACTATGACCCCTATATCATATTCTATAGTAAGGGCGATAGCTTAAAATATATGAAGTGAGGTGTTTATGGTGACAGATATCCTTGGTAGAAGAGATGATTATAGAGATAGAAGAGGATGCCGCTGTGATGACTCGATTTTATTCTTCTTCCTACTGCTAGCGCTAATCTTCTTTGATGACTTCTAAGAAGTAAAAAGGGGCTGTATCATAACTCTTAAATAAGTTATGAAATGCCTCTTTTTTTATGTCCTTGCTATCAACTATATTAGATAAATTTGGGGTTTCTATAATTTAATTTGTTTAGGCCTAATTTTGGGTACACTAAATAAACCTAGGGATTTTCTAAGTTCAATTCTATTTAAGTTTTTTTATTATTAAATCGCCTCTTTATACCTAATAAATCCCAATTTATTTTCTTTCATTTTATTACTTAGCTTTCTAATGTTTATTGCTAAGCTTAATAATTTCATCTCTGCGACAATTTTATCCATACTCCTATGCCTAAACCTTAAATATTCCATTCCTGATTTTATATATGAAAATGCTCCTTCAGCCTGAATTGAACGGTTTTGTCTTTCGATAATTCCTTCTCTTGAAGTTATATTTTCTTCTGATTCCATTCTTAATCGCTCAAATCTTTCCGCTACATATATGCGTTTCAATCCGGATTTATTTTTATTTTTAATGCAGTCTTTAGAATAGCTACAGTTCAGACATTCTTTACATAGATAAACCTTATGTTCACTTTTGAATCCATTATTTTTTTCTATATATATTTTTTAAAATTCTAGCTTCTTGTTATTAGCACAAATGTAGTAATCATCAGCCTTACAGTATTCCATGTTTTCTTTTCTAGAAATATCATTCTTATCCTGAATCTGCTACAATTCTTTCTATTTTAGAACCATATTTCTCCAGAAGATTACTCGTAAAAGGAATCAATGTCCTTACATCTGCTGGATTGCTGAATCCCTCTATATCTATTATATAGCCACCATTTGTAGCACATTGAATATTGTATGCTGGTTTCAATTGTCCATTTTTCATATGGTCATCTTTTAATTTCATAAAGGTTGCATCGTTATCAGTTTTTGAGTAACTTTAGGGTAGGCACTACTTAAAAAACAAGCCCCTGCCACCTTCCTGGCAAAGCTTAAAGGTTCGTCTAAAAACCTTCTACAAAGCCTATTGTTGCAGCAATCATATCTACCATAATTACCCATTATCTACCCCCCTTTAATACTATATATGCTTGTCCCAGCTCTGCTGTTAGATTTATTACATTAAATAAAACCTTAAATTAACTGGTACTGAGGTTTTTTTCCTCCAAATAGGAGGTAATTTAAATAATCATATAATAGGATGGCAGGTAACGAAAGAAAAAACCAAAATATTGAGTACTTTAGGCAAATCTGTCCCATAAGATTATAACTATTTTTACTATAGTCCCAAAGATCCAAGCCTAAAACTACATTAAAAATTAAGCCAAAGCTAAATTCCATTAGGGTTATTGTGATGCAAGCCACCAATTGCTGAAATAATAGGGGGCTTTTAAAGAAGTAATATTCATTTACTAGGCCTATTAACAAAAAACAAAGGCCTCCTAAGATGAACATGGAGAAATAAGAATATCCCCGCCATAAAATTTCTATAAGGTAGTAGATAATTCCCCCTATGGTAAACAAGAAGGGATATTTTATGGGATATTTTAGCTTCATCTACTTCATCCTTTGTTTCAATGATGATTTAATATTTTATTTACAGTATCTATTAGTATTTAATATAATAATTTTAATATTCAACTTTAACTTTGCATTAAATAACAAAAAAGCCTTAAAATCCTAAAGGCTTTTAGGGTGGGTATTAAATTAAAACACGGCTCCTTAAAGGAACCGTGTTTAA
>JAAYLY010000098.1 GCA_012521625.1 Tissierellia bacterium
AAAATCTTTCTAAAAATAGCTTTTCTAAATCCCCTAGCTCATCAGCCTTTAGAAAGGATTCAGCCTCTAGGAAAAGCTCCATCCTCATTTCTTCCTTCTGGATCCTTACCCTAACTATTTGTATATTATATTTATAAAGATGGTGGTAGCTACTATCCTTAATGATTTCCCTTAAAGAAATACTCTTCATTTAAGCTCCTCCTATCAAGACTGGAAGAAAATTAAAGTCTCTCTATTTCCTTTATCAACTCATCTAACAAATCCTCTTCCTTTACCTTCTTAACTATTTGGCCCTTTCTAAAAATTAAGCCTTCCCCTTTACCTCCGGCTATACCTATGTCCGCCTCCCTGGCCTCTCCTGGCCCGTTTACAGGACAACCCATAATGGCCACGGTAATATGCTTATTTATACCTTCTAGGCGTTTTTCTGCCTCTTTTACGATTTGGATTAAATCGATCTTAGTCCTACCGCAGGTAGGGCAGGAAATCAGCTCTATCCCCTCATCTAATAGGTGTAGGGACTTCAAGATCTCCCTACCCACCTTAACCTCGTCTACAGGATTACCTGTTAAGGATATTCTTATGGTATCACCTATCCCCTTAGCTAGTAGGGTGCCTATACCCACTGAAGATTTTATAATCCCCTTCATCCCTGGTCCTGCCTCTGTTACTCCCAGGTGTAGTGGATAGTCGCAAACCTGGCTCATCTTTTCGTAGGCCTTAATGGTTAGGGGCACATTGCTAGCCTTAAGGGAAATCTTAATAAGGTGGAAATCTAGACTTTCTAAAAGCTTAACCTGCTCCAGGGCACTGTAAACCATGGAATTTTCATTGACGCCCCCATACTTTTCTAAAAACTCCTTCTTAATGGAGCCGGAGTTAACTCCGATTCTGATGGACAAGTCTCTTTCCTTACAAGCCTTAACTATCTCCTTAACCTTATCAAGGCTACCAATATTACCAGGATTAATCCTTAAACCATCGATGCCATATTCTATGGATTTTAGAGCCAACCTATAGTCATATTGTATATCTGCAATCATAGGGATACTTATTCTCTTCTTAATCTCCCCTATGGCCTTAGCATCATCAAAATCGCTGATAGCCACCCTAACTATATCACAGCCTGCCTCTTCCAACTCCTTAATTTGCCTTACTGTACTATCCACATCGGCAGTTATGGTATTGGTCATAGATTGGACACTAATGGGATTATCTCCACCAATAAGTTTATCTCCAACCCTAATAACCCTAGTTTTCCTTCTTTCCATTCATATCACCTTCATATTTAAACAGTACCAGCTGGTACTGTATTTTTTTATTTTTCTTATAAGAATTTGATATTTAATAATATTGATTTAAAGAAACTTTTAAAGTAAATAGTACCATATTTTTAATGAATTTACTTAAGCTATAGTAAAATAGGAACTTTCATCTCAAGCTCAATTTATTACTAATATTAAAGTAATTTAATTATACTTTATATTAATTAATCTATTATATTTATAAATGTATACTAGCTTATTAAGCCTATTTATCCAGCTTTTAATAATTCTATATAACTTAATAGAACCATACATCTCTAAAAATATTCTTATAGCTATAGTATAATGTAAACTAATATGGCCTGTCCAGTTTTATTCT
>JAAYLY010000099.1 GCA_012521625.1 Tissierellia bacterium
ATGTGGAGTGCGTGACATTGATGTCAAGAGTTGAAAAATAAAAAACTGAAAAGCTTGTAAATAAAGGGCTTCCAGACATTTAGTTTTTCTCGAGGCCGATCTGCCGGATGTGGCAATGTCAGGAAACTGGATAGGCTATACTAAATAGGACAATAAAATTCCGAACAATGGTATAATATAAAAATAAACCTTTGGGACGAATAAAAAAATGGCAAAACGATATCAAGAGGAATTCAAAAAGCAAATAGTAGCATTATATAATAATGGCAAGTCTTTAGCAGATCTAAATAGAGAATACGGTATTATTGTTCAAAGGATGGTGTTGATTATGGATAGATGCAAAAAGTAAAATAGAAAGAGAGATAGCTAGAATTAAAAAATTAAAAGAGGATAGTGAAAATATAATGAAAGAAATTCCAGAACATTTAAGACCTACTCAATAACTTGCTCTAAAAATTCATAAAAGAAAGCTAGCTTCACTTGAACAGGAATTAATGAAATTAGAATAAAGGTAAAACACCAAGCCTAAACTTAATACAGGCTTGGTGTTTTTTAATAAACATTATTTAAGGTGTCCCCTTAATTCAATCCAAGATTTGTAAAATAGGTCACTTTATCAATTGTTGGAGTGGGATTAATTAATCCCACTCCATTACTATTTTAATGCCTATGTAAAGTAAAAAGATTAATCTTTTAAAATTTCAAGACCATAAACCTGCTTATGGCTTTTTTATGCAAAAAAAATTAAGGTAGATTTAAGGTTGCTTTAATAACCATTTAAGTTGGCAATTTTAAAATAAAAATTGACAATAACAATCAGTATTGGAGGGGTTTTAGTTGAGTGAATTAATAATTGAAACTAGGGGGTTAACTAAGAACTTTGGTAGCTTTACAGCTGTAAAGGACCTAAATCTGAAAGTAAAAAAGGGAGCTTTATACGGCTTTTTAGGCCAAATGGAACTGGAAAATCCACTACTCTCCGTATGCTACTAGACCTGGTGAAACCCACGAAGGGGGAGGCCTACCTATTTAACAAGGAAATTAGAATCCATAGGAAGGAGATATTAAGAAGGGTAGGGGCAATGGTGGAATCTCCATCCTATTATGAAATCTAACTGCTTATGAGAATTTAGAAATAATAAGAAGTTATCTTTTGATTGTAAAGCTTAACACTATGTAGTAAGACCTAAAAAATAATGCTGATTTTGAAAATTAATTAGTCAAATAAACACAGACAGGGTCTATAATAATAGAATCCTATCTGTGTTTATTTTTATTCTTCAGTCCTACTTAAATAAACTTAGTCCAACTTAAATGAGGGTTTCCAGACTGCTTAAGATTGTTATATAATATTATATGATGCTATATAATGGTTAGGTAAGTTTTGTTATTGGCTAATATCTTTTTGGGACTAAACCTTATGAATGAAGTTGTAATCTTCTATTTTTGTTTTAATTAGTCCATTTAAATGCTATAATGAACCTTGGGATTAAACTAAAGGATGGTGATTGGGTGCTTAAAGTTTTACACTTGATAAATTATCTAGGTAACGGCGGAACTGAAGTGTATATACAATCCCTAGCAAAAAAACTTCACAATAAAAAGTGTAAGTTTTATATAGCATATTCAGAAGGCGAAATGGGAAGGCAAATGTTTCAAGAACTTGGAATAGATTTAATAAATTTAAAAATGCAGAATCCCTTTGATTTAAGAGCTGCTAAAGAATTAAAGGATATATGCAAAGACCTCTCTATAGACGTGATCCACACCCATTTCTTGAGGGAAAACTATATAAGTATTTTAAGTAAATTATTTGGCAATTCTCCTAAGGTGATTAATACTAGGCATATGTTGTTTGAGAATACCAAGACTGCCATACTTTTAAATAAGCTATTTACAAGAAAAAATGACCATATAATTGCAGTTAGTGAGAGTGTAAAGGACCAACTTATTTCCGAGGGAATACCAGAGGATAAAATAAAACTTATCTACACAGGGATAGACTTAGATGAATGGAGGAGTCAATCTGATTTATCCTTTAGGAAAGAGTTTAAGATATCTGAAGATGAGCTAATTATTACTTCTGTATCCAGATTTTCAAAGGAAAAGGGACATGACTTCTTTCTAGAGTCTATAAAATTGATGGAAGATTACATTAAGGAAAAGGACTTAGCCATAGGTAAATATAGGTTTGTCCTTGTTGGGGATGGAAGGTATTTTGACTCCATGAAGGAAAAGGCTAAGGAGCTTGGACTTGAGGATAGGGTAATATTTACCGGCTTTAGGCGTGATATTAAAAATATCTTAAAATCCTCAGATATTTTTGTATCCCATTCAAGTAACGAAGCCTTCGGCATATCCATATTGGAGGCAATTGCAGCTATGATACCAGTAATAACTACCAATAGTGGTGGGACAAGGGAGATTATTAACCCTGATTATAAAAATGGTATATTAATCCAATTTGGAGATAGGGAGGAAATGGCCTTAAGCATAGTTAAACTTATGCAGGATAAAAGTCTACGCCAACAATTAAGTAAGAGGGCTTATGAGTTAGTTGAAGATAAATTTTCACTTGATAAGACTGCAGAGTTCACATATAATCTTTATGAAGTTTAAGCAAAGGAAGGGATAGAATGCTAGATAAAAACGGAAAATTATTTGGAAAGATAAGCATTATAGATATTCTAATAGTATTGGCAATCGTTTTTGCCGGTCTTTTTGTAGTAAATAAAATGGGCCTATTTCAACCCCAGACTATTGTTGGAAACGGCGGAGATAAGCTTAGAATAACCTTTTATCAGGAAGAAGTAAATTCCTTTACAGCCAACAAGGTAGGAGTAGGTGATTCGGCAACAGAGACCTTACAAAATAATAACTTTGGTAGTGTTGTAGATGTAGAGGTTGGTCCTTCTGTCTCTTGGGGAGTGGACAAGGATGGAAAGCAGGTTAAGTCAACTAAGGAAGGCTGGTCATCTATCTATATAAGCATGGAGACAAATGGCAAGTTAGGGCCAAACGGTATAACTATAGGAGGCTCTAAATACTATATCGGTCAGTATATTAGGCTTAGAGTAGGGGATTCAATCTTTTATGGTAGGATCTCCGGTGCAGAGAAGCTTTAGGAGGTGTTAAAAATGAAAAAGAGATTTACTCTAATAGATTTAGCTATAATTTTAGTAGTTGTTATAAGTATTTTAGGAATAAGTGCAAAGTTTGAAACTGCAAAAGTCGCTGCACCAGTCGGTGAATCTAGTGATGAAATCTATATAAGCTTTTACATAGAAGCAACACCTGATTTTACCATTGATGCATTGTCTATTGGTGATTCTGTAACAGAATCAGTTCAAGGATCCAACTTTGGTGAGATTGCAGAATTAAAGCCTGGACCCTCTGTTTATTGGTCAAGTGACGAAGAGGGCAATTTAGTATCATCTAGCAGGGAAGGTTATTCCTCCCTTTATATAACTATGAAGACTAAGGGGATTATAAGTGGTAGTGGTATATCAATAGATAAATCTGTTTATTATGTTGGAGAAACAGTTACCCTATATGCTGGCAATTGTATATTTAAGGATGGCAGAATATCAGATGCAAGCATAGTAGAATAATGAAAAGGATGATTATGATGAGGAGTAATATACTAGCTATACTTAATAACAGCAGAATAATATCATCCTTTAAAGAGCCAGATAGACTTAATAGGATCTGGGAGAATAGCTTTTTCTATAGGATTTTAAATTTAATTATTAATTCCCCTTTAGAATGGTTGCAGAAGGTATATGCAAGAAATGAGAACTTCTTTTTATCCAGTATAACTGGTAAACTTCTAAGCTTTATAGCTAAATACTTTAATATACTTATTGGGATGATATTAATATTAACTATGATTATACCAGACCATAGATGGTATAACCTATATGGAGTCCTATTGACCCTTGGGCTTTTTCTGATGTTTATAATTAAAATAATCATAACAGAAGAGGCAAGGGTTGATTTAAGAAATATTGATTTTACCCTAATAATCTTCTTTACAAGTATCTTTATTGCAGCAGCCACATCCCTATTTCCCAGGGATAGTATAAATTATTTAATTTATTATTTTATTACTTTCCTAACCCTAGTGATTATAGTGAGCACAATAAATTCCTATGAAGAGCTATATAACTTGATTAAGATAATCTTAATAGGTGTTGTACTTACAGCCCTATATGGGGCTTACCAGTGGTTAGTGGTAGGGGTAGAGGTAAATCCTTCCTTAACGGACTTAAGTATTAACCAAGGAATGGGAGGAAGGGTTTACTCAACCATGGGCAATCCCAATATCTATGGGGAGCTCTTGGTGCTTACATTACCCTTTTTTGGGCCAGTTGTTTTAAATGAAAAGTCCTTTGTAAAAAAGGGATTTTGGGCCTTACTGATGCTGCCAGTATTAGTTATCCTACTAAAGACTGGTTCCAGATCAGCCTGGGTTTCCTTTGCTTTTGCAGTATTTGTTTTTGTCTTCTTTTGGAACAAAAAATATATACCTTACTTGATATTATTAGGCCTTTTGGCATTACCCTTTTTACCCAGCTCCATATATAGGAGATTCTTAACTATCTTTAACCCTAATGATTCATCCCTGCAGTATAGGCAGAGGATTTTAGGATCAGCCTTTTTAATGTTAAAGGATTATTGGGTTACAGGAGTCGGCCTAGGCAATAGGGTCTTTTCTGTAATCTATCAGAGGTATAAATCCCTCGGCCTAACCACCGTAGCCCATACCCACAATCTATATGTTCAGATGTGGCTTGAAGCAGGTGTTATGGCCCTATTATCCTTTTTATACATGCTTATTAGGCTGATAAAGCATACCTTTGTATCAACTAGGCTCAATAAAGATAAAAGGCTAAATAATATTCTAATAGCTGCATTAGCTGGAATCTTAGGCTTATGTGTAATGGGTTTTGCCGATCACATTTGGTTCTATAACCGTATGCTATATATGTTTTGGATAAATGTTGCCATTATTTTAGCCACATTGAAGTTGATAAATAGGAAATAGAAAGAAGAGTAAGCCTTTTTCAAAATTTAGCTTGCAAATTATATAATAATAAGATAATTTGTAAATATAGGTGATCTTATGGACGTTAAGTCTAGATTTAAGCTAGCTAGTCCAACTGTATATTTTATATAATCTATAGCCACCTATGTTTACCCTCAAGTACATGAATCCTATTCTACTTAAAGAAAGGAAAATGCCTTATGAGAAGTATAAAACCTGGTAGGGGCCCGTCCAAGATTTCCATGGTAGGCGGTATTGCTGCCGCCTTATTTGGTATATTTTGGTGTATTCTAGCTGTCAGTATGGGGGCATGGTTTATGGTACCTTTTGGAATCATATTCGTTGGTATGGCCATCTATAATGCAATCTACCATCATCATAATGTAACCTCAGAGGACCGTTATTCCATAGTAGATATAGTTGATGAAAAAGAGGAGCCAGACCCCCTTAATGAGGAGTATGGGAGAAAGCTTTCAAGAGATCAATCTACTTATAATACTTATAATCATACTGAAAGGAATATATCCTACTGTCCATACTGTGGGTCATCAGTTGATTCAACATATAAATTCTGTCCCGAGTGTGGGCATAAGCTCCCCAATTAATCTTTAATTATTTATTTGGGACTTAAAACTTATAAATATGTTTGATGAAAAAATCCTTGATTTAAGTGATAGAAATTAAGGATTTTTGTTTTAAGTATATTTAACTGTGTTTGGCAATATGAAAATACAATTTTTGGCCATTTAAAATACAAGTTTCCATATGTAATTGCCAGCACAATTTTTACCTAATTAATGAGTTGGCCATACGATAGCTTTTTCCTGTAAATATTAG
>JAAYLY010000100.1 GCA_012521625.1 Tissierellia bacterium
AAAAAATATATAGGTAGAAAGACTATTATAACCCCTTGGTTGTAATAGTCTTTTTTTATAAAAAATTTTCCATTTACTGTCTATAGGTCTACATAATATGTTATAATTCATACTGGATTAGTTTTAAATTAAAGTTTAAAAATAAAGAGGAGTAGATTAAATGAGCAGCTATATAGAGTTTAAGGACGTTAAGAAGGTCTACCAGATGGGTGAGGTGGAGATAGAGGCCCTAAGGGGAGTTAACTTTAACATCCATAAGGGCGAGTTTGTAATCATAGCTGGCCCTAGTGGGGCCGGTAAGAGTACCATCTTAAACATCCTTGGTGGAATGGATACGGCTACAGCAGGACAAGTTATTGTGGATGGAAATCAGGTCAACAGCTATTCAAGAAAAGAGCTGATTGCCTACAGGAGGCATGACATAGGTTTCGTCTTTCAATTTTACAACCTAATACAAAACCTAACTGCCCTGGAGAATGTGGAATTGGCTACACAAATTTGTAACAGCCCCCTAGATCCCTACGAGATTCTAGAGGCTGTAGGACTTGGCCACAGGAAGAAGAACTTCCCCTCCCAATTATCCGGTGGGGAGCAGCAGAGGGTGGCCATAGCCAGGGCCTTGGCAAAGAATCCAAAGTTATTATTATGCGATGAGCCTACAGGCGCCCTAGATTACAATACTGGTAAAGCCATCCTAAAACTATTACAGGATACGGGTAGGGAGAGGGGGATGACCATAGTAGTCATTACCCACAACCTGGCCATAGCTCCCATGGGGGATAGGGTTATAAGGGTAAAGAATGGAGTAGTTGAAAGTCAGGAGATAAATGATAATCCTATTCCAGTAGAAAGGATTGAATGGTAGTGAGGTACAAGGCGTTAATAAAGGATGCTTTTAGGGATATTGGAGGCTCCATAGGGCGTTTTTTATCCATCTTGGCCATAGTGGCCCTGGGGGTGGCTTTTTTCACCGGCTTAAAGATAGCCCCCCAGGCTATGAAATTTACTGCTGATAAATACTATGATGACTATAAGTTGATGGATATAAGGCTGGTTTCTACCCTAGGCTTAACTGACGACGACCTAGAGGCTGTAGGCAAGATTGAGGGTATAGAGGAAAGCCTGGGGACCTATAGCCTGGATGCCTTAACTAGGTATGAGGATGAAGAGTTGGTAGTTAGGGTCCATAGCTACATATCAGAGGATCAGATCAACGGCATGAGGCTCCTTAAGGGAAGGTTTCCCACCAAGGCAGACGAATGTCTAGTAGAAGTGGGTATGGATAAGCAGGTGAGCATACCCCTAGGAACTAAACTTAAGCTTTCTTCCGGTACAGAGGAGGATTTAGGTGAGCAGTTGGAAAATACTGAGTATACCGTAGTTGGAGCCGTCCAAGTACCCTATTATTTGTCCTTTGAAAAGGGCAATGCATCCATTGGTAACGGGCGGGTATCCACCTTTGTAATCCTTCCCCAGGAAAACTTTAAATCGGAGGTCTATACGGATATCTATCTAACGGTAGAGGGAGCTAGACAGCTTAATTCCTATAAGGATGAGTATTTTGACCTAATTGACCCGGTGGTGGAAAGGTTAAAAGCCCTAGCCCATGACCGGGAGGACCTAAGGTATCAGGAAGTAGTAGGGGAAGCCTATGAGGAGTTGGAAAAGGCTAAGGAGGAATATTTTGACGGAAAGGCTGAGGCTGAGGAGGAACTATCTAAGGCCCAAGAGGAGATAGAGGATGCCCAAAGGAAGATCGCTGATGGAGAAAGGGAGCTTAAGAAGGAGGAGGAAAACTTCCAAAGGACCATTAGGGATGCCAGAGAAAAAATAGGCCAGGCTGAAAGGGACCTATTAAAGGCTGAGGAGGAGATGGAAAGGGCCAAGGAGGAATTTTACTCCCAAAAGGCCCAGGTAGAAGAGGAGTTAAGATTAGCCCAGGAGGATATTAAGAAGGGAGAAGAGGCCATCCAGCTAATGGAAGGACAAAGGGCTCAATTAATTGCTGCCTTAGAAAATCCCTTGCTGCCTGAGGAGGAGAGCTTTAAATTAAGGGCTGAGCTTGAAAGCTTGGAAGTCCTCTTGGCAGAGACCAAGGATCAAGTGGAAGCTGGCAGGGCCCAGCTGGAAGCAGGCAAGCAAGCTTTACTTGAAGGTGAAGAGGAATTAAGGAAGAATGAGGAACTACTAGCCCAATCTAGGGAGAAGCTGGAGAGAGAAAAGGAAAGCCTAATCCAGGGGGAAAAGGAAGGTCGAAGGGAATTAGCTAAGGCCAGACAGGAACTGGAAGATGGCAAGAGGGAATTGGAAGAGGCCATAGAGGAATACAATAAGGCCAAGTTGGAAGTAGAGGAAGAACTGAAGGAGGCCTGGGAAGAAATACTTAAGGCCCAGGAGGAGATAGGGGATATTCCAGAGGGCAAGTGGTATGTCCTAGATAGGAATAGCCACTATTCCTATGTAGACTATGGTGGGGCAGCCGACAGGATAGATGCCCTATCAAAGGTATTTCCCCTCTTCTTCGCCTTAGTGGCAGCCCTAGTCTCCTTGACTACCATGAACAGGATGGTAGATGAACAGAGGGTAAATATAGGTACCCTAAAGGCCTTAGGTTATGATAGGGGCCATATAGCCTTTAAATATATTCTTTATGCCTTCGTAGCAACCATCTTTGGCTGTATTATCGGAATAGCCATAGGCTTTACCGTCTTTCCGATAGTGATCTTCAATGCCTACGGAATCATGTATAGGCTGCCACCTATAGAATTGGTCTTCGACCTTAAATTAGCCCTGCTGGTGTCCATAGTAGCCTTACTTTTGACTACTATGACAGCCTATATCTCATGTTTAAATGAACTGAAGGAAAATGCAGCAGCCCTTATGAGGCCTAAGGCCCCTAGGATTGGTAAGGCCATCTTCCTGGAAAGCATCCCCTTCATATGGAATAGGCTGAACTTTAGCCATAAGATCACTGCCAGGAACCTCTTAAGGTATAAGAGGAGGTTCTTCATGACCGTCTTTGGAATTGCTGGCTGTACTGCCCTCCTTTTAACAGGCTTTGGTATCAGGGATTCCATCAGGGCAGTGGTAGATAGGCAGTATGGAGAACTCTTTATCTATGATGTAAGCGTAGGGATTGAAGAAGGTGGCTGGGAAAGGCTTGAAGCCTATCCAGAATTTGAAGACTATATGCTTATCCATCGGGAGGGGGGTAAGCTTTCCAATGGAAGTAGTGATAAGAATATCTCCATACTGGTGCCGGAGGATGGGGATAAATTAAGGGATTTTATAATATTACGAGATGATAAGTCTAAGGAAGTAATTCCCCTGCCAGATGAGGGCATAATAATAAGTAAGCAGGTAAGTAAGAGCCTAGATATAAAGCCAGGGGATAAGATCAGCCTAATCAACAGTGAGGATAAAGAGGCTCTAGTAGAAGTTAAGGGCATAACGGAAAACTATACCTCCAACTTCGTCTACCTATCGGCTGACTACTATGAGGAGGTCTTCCAGAAGGAAGTTAAGTATAACGAGGCTATAGGCCACTTAATTTCAATGACCAGGACGGTGGAAGACAACCTATCTAAGGAGCTTTTGGAAGAGGAAGGGATAACATCTGTAAGCTTCAATTCCATCCTTAAGGAAGACTTTGATGATATCATAGCATCCTTAGGTTATGTAGTCTTGGTAATCATCATATCAGCCGGCTCCCTAGCCTTCGTTGTCCTTTATAATCTAACCAACGTAAATATCAGCGAAAGGATTAGGGAAATAGCTACCATAAAGGTACTTGGCTTTTACGACAATGAAGTATCCATGTATGTCTATAGGGAAAATATAATCTTAACCATTTTTGGTACTTTATTAGGCCTAGTTTTGGGTATATTCCTCCACAGGTATATTATGACTACAGTGGAGATGGATAATATTATGTTCGGTCTAGATATAGAGCCTATGAGCTTCATCTATTCTGTTATCTTAACCATCCTATTCTCCGCCTTGGTTAATGGCTTTATGTACTATAAGCTGAGGAATATACCCATGGTAGAGTCTTTAAAATCAGTAGACTAAAGGAATGTTGCAGTTGGAAAATTTATTTATAGTTTTAAGGGATATAAAAAGGGGGATTAAGGGCTATTTCCAAGCCCAGCTTAGCCTGATGATCATAAGCTTTTTAATCTTTAGTATAGGCCTAGTCCTAATAGATGCTCCCCATCCCTTGCTTATGGCCTTTATAATAGCCCTGGTAGATATCCTACCAGTGGTAGGCAGTGGAATCATCATGATTCCCTGGGCCCTTATAAGCTTTTTACTGGCTAATACTGACTTTGCCATCAGCTTAGGGCTAGTATACCTATTAGCAACAATTATAAGGCAGTTAATAGAGCCTAAAATTACGGGCGATAAGATAGGCTTAAGGCCTCTTTACACCTTCATAGCCACCATAGTAGGTAGTTTTATCTTTGGACCCATTGGAGTAATTTTAGGACCTATAATAGCCATAATTATAAAATCAATTACCAGCTTAAATAAGGAGTAAGGCAACATAATCAACATATAGGGCAACTTATATAGTAAATTTTTGTTTAATTAAGGTTGAAAACATGGTAAACTTTAAAAGTATTAAAATATAGCTTGGAGGGAATTGGACTTGGATCTTAAATCTAAAATAAGAGTAATAGAAGGTTTTCCAATGGAGGGAATTAGTTTTAAGGATATAACTACCTTAACTAAGGATAAAGAGGCTTATAAATATGCAATAGAGAAGATAGTGGCTGACCTAAGGGAGAGGGATGTGGATTATATAGTAGGCCCTGAGGCTAGAGGCTTCATATTTGGAGCAGCTGTGGCCTATGGTTTAGGTGTAGGCTTTATTCCCGTAAGAAAACCTGGAAAATTACCAGCTGAAACTGCAAGTAATAAATATGAATTGGAATACGGAACTAACACTTTGGAAATACACGTAGACGCCATAAAGGAAGGGGACAGGGTGGCAATAGTAGACGACTTACTAGCTACAGGTGGGACTGTCCTATCAGCAGCTAAGCTAGTAGAGTCCCTAGGTGGTCAAGTAGTTGCCATGGAATTCGTAATCGAACTAGAGGACCTAAAAGGTAGGGAAAAGCTAAAGGATTACTATGTAAATACTTTAGTTAAATATGATAAATAGAATATATCCATAGACAAAATAGCACTCAGCTGAGTGCTATTTTGTTTACTAAAACTTCTTATCTATTATCTTTTTAAGGATATTAACATCCCTTTCAAAGTTCAAGGGCTTTACTGCCGGCCCTTGGATTATTTCTCCATCATAGGTAAATCTGGAACCATGGCAGGGGCAGTCCCAGGATCTTTCTACCTCATTCCAATTTAGCTCACAGCCCATATGGGTACAGGTGGTATTTACATTGTGGAGCTCACCTTCCTCATCCCTGTATATACCAATTTTTCCCCCTTCAGCCTTTACAACAATAGCTTCACCAGGCTTTAAACTCATCCATTTTAATCCTCCAATTAATTTTTTCCTACTTATTTTTTGTTAAATTTAGTTAAATATACGGTTAATATAAGGGACAAAACAACGTTAAGAAAATATCAATCCCCCTAAATTTTAAGGGAAAATAATGAAAACATTTACTGAAAACGCTGTCATTTCAATGTTTAGAAAGTTTTTTAAAAATTTTATAAAAAGGTGTGTCAATAACCTGTGAAAATGTCACCTAAAAAATCATGATTTTATTCTATGAAAATGTCACCTTCGAGATATAATTTTGCTTTTTAAGTAACGAGTTAGAAATAACGACAAGAGAAAAATCATGAAA
>JAAYLY010000101.1 GCA_012521625.1 Tissierellia bacterium
AGGATTATGATTCCCCAGAAGGGGACGGGTCTAGGGCATTGGCCATAGCCAGGTTGAGGAATGTTAAATTAAATCCTCAGGATGAATTAGAATTTGGCCAAGGCCTACTATTAAAAGACATGACAGGGGGCGTAACCATAGAAGGGGCCTATGCCAATATAGTTATAGACATAGGTATCTCTAAGGAGCATGCTGATAATATTATAGCCAACCAGAAGGTATTGGTGGGCCAGTTGGAATTAAGGAGAGAATCCACTTCGGGTGTTTCCATAGATGAAGAAATAACCAACATCATCAAGTATCAAAAGGCCTATGAGGCCAACGCTAGGGTAATAGCCACCTTGGCAGAGATGCTTGATGTGCTTATAAACAGAACAGGAGTGTAGCCTATGAGGATAACCAATAAGGTACTAAGCGATACTTTCTTAAGAAACCTATCTACAAATCTAAATCAGATGTATAAATATCAGCAGCAATTATCCTCTGGTAAGCTGGTATCTAGGCCATCAGACGATCCACTTTTGGTGGCCAAGATCATGTCTATGGATAATAACATAGCCCTAAATGAGCAGTACAACACCAACATCAGGGATTCGCTAGGCTGGGTAAAGACCCAGGATACAGCCCTAGCTGATGCCACATCAACCCTCCAGCGTATAAAAGATTTAATCATCTACGGAGCAAACGGTAGCTTATCCGAATTAGATAGAAGCGCCATCAGCGAGGAGGTTAAGCAAAAGTTAGACCAGCTGGCAGACATCTTAAACACCAGCTTTGACGGTAGATATATATTTGCAGGGCAGAAGACCCATAGTAGGCCCTTTAAGGTGGAAGATGGGGAGCTGGTATATAACAACTACCTAAACCCAAATGACCCTGATGCTGAAATTAACTATGATGAAAATTCCAACAATGTATTTAGGGAGATATCCCAAGGGGTTGAAATAAAGCTAATTACCGATGGTAACAAGCTTATGAGGGCTGAAGATGTGGAAAATGAAGATAATAAAAACTTAGGTGATTTATTATCTAATGTTATAGATGCCCTTGATAAGGGAGATACGGAAAAATTATCAGGAGAACTCCTTGCAGATATACAAAAGCATATAGATAATGTGGTAAGGGTGCGTACCCAAATAGGAGCTATCTATAATAGATTAGAAGCAGCAGAAGAAAGGAATATCCAAGAAAACCTACACCTTAAGGAACTTTTATCCCAAAGGGAAGATATAGATATAGCTGAAAGGTTTATGGAATATACGGTAATGTCAAATGTATATGTAGCATCACTAAACATAGGAGCAAAGATATTACAACCAAGCTTATTGGATTATTTAAGATAATATAAGAATACCTTTATTATTTTTTATCACCACCTACATTTATAAAATGCGAAAAAGGACTTATACCAATTTCGCAAAATTAAATAAACTAAATAGCCATTTCGCACCACTACTTAAGGGACGGTTTCTGCTAATGCAGAGCCGTCCCTAAAATACCAAAAAAGGTTGTGTTAAGATGATCATTCAAACCAAATATTTAGGAGAAGTAGAAATATCAGAAGAACAGATACTCCATTTTCCTAAAGGAGTATTAGGCTTTGAAAACCACTATGACTTTGTCATATTAGATATCTTTGAAAACCACCACTTTAAAATCCTTCAAAGTTTAAAACATCCAGAAATAGCCTTCTTTATCATAAATCCCTGGGACTTCTTTAAGGATTATGAGGTGGACATACCCGATGAAGAATTAGCTAAAATAGACATACTGCCCAATAAAGAAAACAACTTCGCCCTATTCAATATAGTAACCCTTGGCCAGATCTTTAAAGAAAGTACAGCCAACCTGCTAGCCCCTATAATAATAAATCTTAATAACAAGAAGGGTAAACAATTTATCCTAAATGACCAAAACTACACCACAAAACATAAGCTTTTCCCCCAAGGGACAGGTGAATAAAATGCTGATACTCAATAGAAAAATAGGGGAAAGCATCATACTAGATGATAACATCGAGATAAAAATTCTAGAAGTTCAAGATGGTAGGGTGAAGATCGGCATAGAAGCACCAAGACATGTATCTGTTTTAAGAAAGGAAATATATGAGGCAGTTATAGAGGAGAATAGGAAGTCCCTTGAAGGGGATATTGAACTATTGAAGTTGTTTGAGAAGGAATAAAATTACC
>JAAYLY010000102.1 GCA_012521625.1 Tissierellia bacterium
AATGCTAAGTTAGAGTTAAGGGTAGAAGAAGCTTCAACTTCAGTAGCCAGCAGGGCTGCTAGAGACCTTGGTAGGGTTAAGAAGGTTATAGATCTAAATATGGTAGTAGTTAAGGGAAAAGAAGAAGTAACAATCGATTCCTTTAAATCAGAGCTAATCATCAGACTAGACGTAACAGGCCTAGGGGATGAAGATAAACTAGCAGTATACTACCTAAATGAAGAGGACAATACCTTAGAATTCGTAACTGGAAAGATAGTAAATAAGAAGGCTGTCTTAAGACTAGCCCACTTCAGTAAATATGTAGTTCTAGAATCAGCCATCAGCTTTAAAGATGTTGAGAATCACTGGTCAAAACAATATGTTGAATCTATGGCAGCTAAAAATGTAATCCATGGCTATGAAGATGGTAGCTTTAAGCCAGAAGGGGACATCACTAGGGCTGAGTTTGCTAAGATGATTGTATGTGCCCTAGAACTAGACCTAGTAGAATATGATGGAAGATTTACAGACGTTAAGGAAACTGACTGGCATGCAGCCTATGTAGCTACCCTAGTAGATAATGGCTATGTACAAGGCTATGGAGACAATAGCTTTAAACCAAACAATAACATAACTAGGGCTGAAATGGCAGTAATCATAGGAAATATCCTAGATGTAAAGGTAAGCTCTGCTCAAGTTGCAAGGCTATTAGGGCAATTTGAAGATGCAAATGATATACCAGCTTGGGCTAAGGAAGGGGCAGCTAAGGCTGTTAAGGAAGGTTTAATGGTAGGAAGCGCCAATAAGTTCCATCCAGCTGACACTACAACTAGGGCTGAAGCTGCTACAGTAGTATATAGAATCTTCAATAGGTAAAGATAAGGCATAAGACCACATTAAGTGGTCTTATGTTTTTTCAAGGTTATACTCAAAAGAATATCATAATATAAAAAAGACCACGATTAATTCGTGGTCTAATTTAAATGCTTCATCCCCCTACGTAAGATATCCGCCTTCTTAGCACTCTTATAGCTATAATAATAATCCCTAGTATCCTTTATGATGGAGGTAGGATGGCCGTTGGCCTTTAATTCCTTCTCCATCTCCTTAATTAAGCCTTCAAACTTGGAATCACAATCCTTTTCTATCTTAGAGCCTAGGTCTAAATACTTATTGGCCAGCTTAGCCTTAGAAGAATTTCCCTGGGAATACTCCTTGATACCCTGCTTTATCAGGGAATCTAGCTTAGCCTCAAACTCTTCCTTTAAATCCAGCAGGCTGTTGTTATACTGGCTGACTATGCTTATGTAAGATTTAGAAGATGTATCCTTATTACTATCCTTAGGCCTTGGAGCCTTACCCTTATCTACTATGGCCCCAACTAAAGTTTCTTCATCGGCCCTATCCTTATGATCCCCATTACTATCAGCTGGAAGCTGGCCATTTACTTCATCAACTTCATCGTCCTTTGCTGCTACTTCATCAGCCCCATCTCCATCAATACCCTCATCTAAAGCTTTAAGCATTTCATCTAGTGGATTATCTAAGGCCTTGTCAGTATCTATCCTAACATGGTCACCTTTTTCTTCCCTATAAATCTTTAATAGGTTCAAGGCAAACTTAACCTTATGAAAATTAAAGGCTAGGATTAGAAACATAAGCGATATAAGTCCAATTAAAAAGATTCTCTTCCCCTTCAACTTTAGTCCTCCCATATTAATGATGAAAATATTATACCACAAGTATTAGGGATTATTGACATAATATAATTAAATTTTGCAAAAATCCACTAGATTAAACTACCAATATATGCTATCATTAATAATA
>JAAYLY010000103.1 GCA_012521625.1 Tissierellia bacterium
AATAAGAAAAGATAGGAAACCAAGGGTATATTATCATACCAGCTTATCCTTGTCCCACAACTAGGACAACGGGAGGAAGGAAAGGCAATGCTTTCCTCCCTAGGTATCCTATATATGCATACATTTAGGAAGGAGCCTATCACAAGGCCATAGATAAAGATTAAAATTAACATAATGCCTCCGGTATAACTACAAGTTATATTCTTATTAGTCTAAATATTACAATCACCTTAGTTCTCATCTTTACTATTTTTTAAATCCTTCTATCAGACCACATCTTTAGCCTAGACTACAGATATTGGTAAATTTTGTGGTTTTATTGAGCTGTACTTCATTGATTACCCTCTTCTAAATCTGTACTTCATTGATTACCCTCTTCTAAATCTGTACTTCCTTGATTATCCTCTTCTAAATCTGGAGATATTGTAATAATAATGTCTCCTTGTTCTTGATCTATTTTTTCAAATGTTACTGTATACTGAGTATCTCCAAATAATCCCTTAGGCACTTCTGGCCAAGAGGATAGGTATTTTTTCCAAATTTCCACACCTTCTTCAGAACCCCAAGTCTCACCCTCTTCAACTACACCATCAAAAATAGCTAAGTTAGCAGCATTTTCTAAGGTTTTCTTATTTGCTTTATGAGCGTTTTCTGCTGCTTCCTTTCTATAGGCACTTACCCTTGGCACAGCTACAGCAGCCAAGATACCCAATATGGCCACCACTACTACTAACTCCACTAGTGTAAATCCTTTTCTCTTTCTTTTTTTGTTGAAGTAAGCTAACATTTTAAATCCCCCTTATTATTTTTTATCACCAATACAAATAATTAGTAATTATTGCTAAACAGTTCCATCCTATGTCACTTAAGATAACACCACCTTTGCTAAAATCTAATATATGTGCAAAATGCTGCATAAATAATAATTATGTCTATTATCTATGCAGCTGAACGGTCATAGTTATCAAAGGATAACCTTAGACTCTAGCTTTGCGTCACTAGATTTCTCTAGCTTTGCCCAAAATATTTAGTTGTTCCTATATGGTCCCCATCATATTAAACATGGGCAGGGTCATGGCTATGACTATGAAGCCTATAATTAGTGCCATCCCAATAATAAGGAGTGGTTCTATAAGGGTTGTCATCTTCTGCAGGGCTGCTTCTACCTCATCGTCGTAGAAGTCGGCTGTTTTATTGAGGATGTCGTCTAGGGAACCGGATTCTTCCCCAATTTTGATCATGGAATCTACCATGGGGGGAAAGACTCCCACATCCTTTACTGCCCTGGAAATGGGCACTCCCTTCCTTAAAGCTTCTATACTTTCTGTAAGCCTTTCCTCTATAAGCTTGTTGTTGACTACCCTGCTGACCACCTCCATAGCCCTGATGATGGGTATACCCGATGATATTAGGGTTGCTAAGGTCCTGGTAAATCTTGATGTTATAATCTTAACGCTGGTAGATTTCACAATTGGGACCCTTAACTTTAGGCTATCGAAAAACCTCCTCCCCATATCACTTTGATTAAATATATACATACTGATACCCAAAATTAGAACAAAGGCTGCATATAAATACCAATATATTTTTAATGAACTACTTATATTTATTAACAAGCTGGTAGGCCCTGGCAAGACGGCTCCACTGCCTTCAAACATGCTGATGAAGGTAGGCAGTACTGCCACCAGCATAAAGATTACCACCGCTATGGAAACTACTATTAAGACCGATGGATAAAGAAGTGCCCCCTTGACCTTATTCTCCAGCTTATTTTCCTTTTCAAAGTGGCTAGCCATCCTTTCTAAGATGATGTCCAGGTTACCACTAACCTCCCCAGCCTCCACCATACTAATAAGGATGGAAGGGAAGATCTTCCTATGCTTCTTCATGGCTTCAGATAGTACTAGGCCTTTTTGCACCTCCTCATTTACGGAGATGATGGCATTTCTTAGGGTTTTATTTTCCGTCTGCAAGGCCAGTACGTCTAGGGATTTTACTATACTTAAGCCGGCATCGATCATGGTATAAAGCTGCCTACAAAAGACTGCCAGGTCCTTCTTCTTCACCCTAGGCTTGAAAAGCTCTACTTGAGCATCCCTGCCTATATCCCTTTCTATGGATATGGGCAGCTGGTTGTTGCCCTTAATCATAGCAACTACATCTTCTTCGCTATTGGCCTCATAAAAACCTTCAACTATCTGCCCATTCTGAGAGATGGACTTATATTTAAATATCATCTATATCACCCTAGAATAAGAATCTTCTAATATACTCCTGGTTGAAGGACTGGTTTATGGCCATATCTTTGCTAATCAAGCCCTTGCGGTAAAGCTCTATCAGGGCATTGTCCATGGTCTGCATCCCATGTTTTGAGCCTGTCTGTATCATGGAATCTATCTGATGGATCTTATCTTCCCTGATTAAGTTCCTAATGGCCGGTGTAGCCATCATGATTTCAAAGGCTGCCACCCTGCCACTATTATCTGCCCGCTGGATCAGTTGCTGGGAGATGACCCCTTGGAGGACCATGGAAAGCTGAATCCTTACCTGCTGCTGTTGGTGGGGCGGGAAGGCGTCTATAATCCTGTCTACTGTTTTAGCAGCCCCTAGGGTGTGCAGGGTAGAAAGGACCAAATGACCAGTTTCAGCTGCCGTTAGGGCTATGCTGATGGTCTCCAAATCCCTCATCTCGCCAACTAGGATTACATCTGGATCCTGCCTTAGGGCACCCCTTAAGGCATTGGCAAAGCTTTTAGAATCGCTGCCTATTTCCCTCTGGTTAACTATGGCCTTATTATGCTTATGGAGGTATTCCACCGGGTCCTCCAGGGTTAAGATATGGCAGGTCCTCTCCTTATTTATTAAATCTATCATGGAGGCCAGGGTTGTAGACTTTCCACTGCCTGTGGGGCCCGTTACTAGGATTAAGCCCCTTGGCAGCCTAGCCAAATCCTTAACTATATCAGGAAGGCCTAGGGCCTCCATAGTTGGTATCTCCCTAGGGATGATCCTTAGGGCTAGGGCATAGCTCCCCCTCTGCTTATAGGCATTCACCCTATATCTACCTATGCCGGCTGCAGAGTAGGAAAAGTCTATCTCTCCCCTTTCCTCTAGGATTCTAAACTGATCCTCATTTAAAATCTGCATGGCCAAATCCTTAGTATCGCTGGGGGTTAATGGCTTGTCCCCATATGGGATTAATTTACCGAAAATCCTAAAGATAGGTGGGACTCCTACTGTAATATGGATATCCGATGCCTTCTTTTCCATCCCTATGTTGACTATCTGGTTAATATTCATCCTATTCCTCCTATCCTAGTGTAAAGCCTACCTTCATAACCTCATCAAAGGAAGTCTCACCCTTTAGGGCCAGTTCTATAGCCGATTGAAAGAGGGTAATCATGCCGAATTCCAAGGCCTTATTCCTGATGGCATCTGTATGGGCCCTGGAGTTGATTAACCTCCTTAAGTCCTCATTTACAGGCATGATTTCATGGATGGCAATCCTTCCCCTATAGCCGTTGTTGCAGGAATTACAGCCAACAGGCCTATAAAGGCTAATCCTTTCCTTTTCTTCTATCTTCAGCAACTTCTTTTCAGAATAGCTGGCCTCATAGGCCACCTTGCACTCTGGGCAGAGTAGCTTCACCAGCCTTTGGGAAATGACCCCCATAATGGCGGAAGAAACCATATAGGGCTCTATGCCCATGTCCACCAGCCTGGCAATGGTAGAGGCACTATCGTTGGTGTGTAGGGTAGATAGGACCAGGTGCCCCGTTATGGCAGCCCTAATGGCTATGGCCGCCGTTTCAGCATCCCTTATCTCCCCAATCATGATAATGTCCGGATCCTGCCTTAGGATAGACCTTAGGCCGCTGGCGAAGGTTAGGCCGGCTTTAGTATTTACTTGAACCTGGTTTATGCCCATCAGCTTATATTCCACCGGGTCCTCTACGGTAATGATATTTTTATCCATAGTGTTTAATTCCTTTAAAATGGCATAGAGGGTAGTAGACTTACCACTGCCAGTAGGGCCAGTAACTAAAATCATGCCGTAGGGTTGGGAAATTAGCTTATCAAAGATTTCCAAATTCCTTTTGTTTAAGCCTAAACTTTCCTTAGAATATTGGAAGTTAGTCTTATCTAATAGCCTTAGGACAAGCTTTTCTCCATGGACCGTAGGTAGGGTAGAAATCCTTAAATCTATCTCCCTATTTTCCAACTTAACCTCCACCCTACCATCTTGGGGGAGCCTTTTTTCCGCTATATTCATCTTCCCCATGATTTTTACCCTGGTAACTATGGGGGATAGGTTAGATCTAGGCAGGGTCATAATCTCTACTAGGTCTCCATCGATCCTAAAGCGGACTCGGATATCATCCTGATAGGGCTCTATGTGAATATCGCTGGCCCTCATCCTTACAGCCTGCTCTATTATGGAGTTTAATAGCCTTACTATGGGAGCGGCGGCTACCTCCTCCTTCTCCTCCTCTTCCAGCTCTTCCGTACCAGTATAGTAGACATCTGAAATCTCCTCTAAAACCTTCTTAGTTTGCTCACCGCTGTAGAACCTTTCAATTAACCTTTCTATTTCCTCCTGGGTGGCCAAGACCGGCTGGACTTCATGTTTAGTAAATAGCCTGATGTCATCGATAGCAAAAAAATTTAAGGGATCCACCATGGCTACCACTAGGGTATCCTCTTTCTTATCGATGGCAATTAGTTTATGCCTCCTGACGATGGATTCTGGTATGAGGGTAGCCACATTGACGTTAATTTGAAACTTATTTAAGTCCACCCTGGGAAAGCCCAGCTGGTATTCTAAAGCTTCAACTATATCATTGGCACTTACCCATCCCTGTTCTACCAATATCTCCCCTATCTTTTTATTGCTGCCTTTTTGCATCTCCAAGGCATCTTCAAACTGTTTGTTATCTATCTTACCTGCGTATAATAATAGCTCCCCTAGTTTTAAAGTATTCCTACCCATTTTTAAATCAACCTCATGTTATCATTCTACAAAATTTTAAAGTTTCCTTCTCCAAAAAAATAAATTCTTTATTTGTTAAATTTTATTACCACTTCCTACCTATATTATATTCTAATATTTTTAAAATTAAAGATTATCATTTATAATAATATTTTATATGACCATGTTTGGACAGTTTTGACAAATTACTTAAAAATTAGTCCAAATAAATTTAAGCTATTGTGCCAAAATAATCATAGGAGGTGGATAAATTGAAATTTAAAAATAAATATATTTTTCTTGCCTTAGTCCTAGTCCTATCCTTGGTGGTGGCCTGTGCCCCAGTAGATGATACCAATGATACAGGAATGAACACTAGAAATAGATTGACCACTCAAACTAGGATCAACAGGTTTGACGATAGAACTGGTACAAATATAAGAGACGATGATATGGATATAAGATTTGACACCAGATTGGATAACGATTTAAACAGCATAAACAACGATACCCTAAATAGGGATAGGCTAAATAATGGAATGGTTAGGAACAATAACAACAGTGTAAACTATGGAAATATGGCTTCTAGAGCCAATGAAATAGCCCAAAAAATTTCAGACCTACCTGAAGTTGAAAGGGCATCAGTAGTAATTACAGATGATACAGCCTTAGTTGGTTGTGAACTGAGAGGAAACAGGCAGGGAACTATGACCAACGCCCTAAGGCAAAAGATCCGTGGTATTGTGAAGGAACATGCAAGGGATATTGACAATATCTCAATAACCACTGACCCAGACTTTACCGATAGGATTAGAACTATGTCAGATAGGATCTTCCAGGGTAATCCAATAGAAGAGTTTGCTGATGATATAGAGGACCTAATAAGAAGGATCACCCCTGGTAATAATGTAAATAACAATATTGTAAGGTAATAAATTAACTCGGTTTAGTTAGCTAAACCGAGTTAATTTATATAATTATTGAGCCTTTGAGTTTTTTATTATGTACTATATACTCTAATATAACTATTTTTACCCTATGGTCCTTGTTCATATACAGACCATATATAGACCGTATTTATTCCAAATTATAATAGATTATATTTAGGATTTGCTCATTTCTTTTAAGAGTTTTTTAATGGCCCTGGTTTCGATTCTAGATACATAGGATCTGGAAATGCCTAAAAGGCCTGCTATCTCCCTTTGGGTCTTACACTCCCCATCTAGTAGCCCATACCTTAGCTGGATGATGACCTTCTCCCTGTCCTTTAAGCATTTATCTATGGCCTTATAGAGCTTCCTAGTCTGCAGCCTTAATTCTACCTCATTTAAGACCTCCTCCCCATCGGTGCCTAGGATGTCAAGTAGGCTGATTTCATTTCCCTCCTTATCCGTCCCAATAGGCTCATGGAGGGAGTACTCCAGCTTAGTCTTCTTGTTGGAACGGATGGTCATCAATATTTCGTTTTCGATACATCTCGAGGCGTAGGTAGCCAGCCTAACACCCTTGTCATCATCATAGGTAGCTATGGCCTTTATAAGTCCGATGGTTCCAATGGAGATAAGGTCCTCCATGTCCTTGCCTGTATTGTGGTATTTCTTAACTATATGAGCTACTAAACGAAGATTCCTCTCTATGAGGATCTTCCTTGCCTCCTCATCGCCCTCTTTATATCGCTTTAGGTAGTATTCCTCCTCCTCCTTTGATAAGGGTTGGGGGAAGGAATTGGAGTTTATCATATAGCCACAGAGGATCGTAAAGGGTTTTAGCAAAATGCTTAAAACTAGCCATAATCTTTGGGTCAAACCATACCACCTCCAATGTTAAATGTATATGTCACATTGGAGGTTTTTGTGCTAGTACACCTAAAATTTATCTAAAATATTCCAATTCCTTTATTATCTCCTCAAAGATAGGGGCTGCAGACTGGGCTCCAGAAAAGGCCTCCTCCACTAGGACCGTCACCACATACTGGGGATTTCTGGCGGGAAAGAAGCCTGTAAACCAGCCGTGGATAACCTCCCGCTGCTTCAAAATCCCCTCGGCTGAGCCGGTCTTACCGCCACAGCCACCTAGCTGGTCTAGGTCCATATATCTGGCAGTACCCTCTTTAACTACCTGTCTCAACATATCCATGGCCTTTAGGGAGCTATTATTAGAAAGGAGCCTGGCCTCCTTCTCCCTTTGGTATTCCTTGATGATAAGGCCATCCCTATTGGTTATACCCTCTACCAACTGTAGGGGGTTACTCACTCCCCCATTTACTATTGTTAGCATTAGGTTGGTAACTTGGAGAGGGGTTACCTGGATCTTACCCTGACCTAGGGCTATATTCCCAATGGCTGCCCCATGGATTTCATCCTCCTTAGGCAGGTTGCCCTCATCCTCTTCCAATAGCCCTATATTGACCTTCTGGCCAAAGCCTAGAGTCCTAGCCATTTCCATTATATCCTTAGCCCCTACGTCCTGGGCCAGTTGGATGAAGACGGAGTTGCAGGACTTGGCAAAGCCTTCTTCCAAGGATAAATTTCCATGATGGCCGGTGCAATTTATCCTAATTCCGTTTATCTCCTCAAAGCCCTGGCAGTAATACTGGTCCTTAATAAGGGCTGGGTCCTTTTCCAAGGCTGTAAGCAGGACTACTATCTTAAAGATGGAACCAGGAGGATAGCCTACTTGTATGGCCTTGTTGTAAAGGGCCATATTTTCATCCTTGAAATAGCTATAGACCTTATCCTGGTCAAAATTTGGCCTAGAGGCCATGGCTAAAATCTGGGAGGTCTTGGCGTCGGCTACTATTACTGCCCCCTTTACTCCAGCCTCATCCAGGACCTCCTCCACTATTTCCTGGACCCTCTTGTCGATGGTTAACTTTACTCCAGCTGGATTATGGGGGCTAAAGTCCTTATCTACATGATATTTCCCATCAAGGATCAGCCTTCGGGACTTGTCATATTCAAGGACGAAGGCCTCCTGCCCTTCTATATTTAAGTATTCATCGAAGACCTTCTCTATGCCCGCCTGCCCCCTATTGTCAGCCTTGTTTATATAGCCGATGACATGGGCTAGGAGGTTGTCTTCATCATACCTATTTACTATATCTACTAAAAAGGCCCTATTTACTTCCCCATCCAGCTTAAAGCTATCCTCCATAGGTATGCTTAGGAGGTAGTCATCGGAATTTATCCGCTGGCGAAACTCCTTTAGGGTTAGAATAGTATGGCTTTGTACCTCCTTAAATAGTTCCTTATCCTCAAGGAGCTGGTCTTTCTGAATTATCAAAGTAGGCACCCTTTGGCTGTTAGTTAAGGGGGTGGTATTCCGGTCGAAGATTATACCCCTTTTAGGGCTTAAAAGGATCTCCTTTCCCCTCTGCCTTAGGGCCCCTTCAATTAACTCATCCCCCTGGATAAATTGAATGTAGTATAGCCTACAGCCTAATAAGATGAAGATTAGGGTAAAGATAAGGGCAAGTAGCTTGCTCCTCTTCCTTAGGATACTTAATAAGTCCATAAAAAAACCTCCCATCTTTATTATTAACAGTAAAAATGGGAGGTATTCTTAATTAATTTTCATTTAGTATGGAATTTATCTTAGAGACGATTAAATCTATTGCCACCCTATTATGGCCCCCTTCAGGTATGATGATATCAGCATACCTCTTAGTTGGCTCAACAAATTGCAGGTGGGCTGGCCTGACGGTTTCCATATACTGGCGGATGACCGAATCTAAAGTCCTGCCCCTTTCCTGTATATCCCTTTGGATACGGCGGATTAACCTAACATCTGCATCCGTATCTACGAAGACCTTAATATCTAATAGGTCCCTAATCTCCTTTTCATAAAGGATCAGGATGCCTTCCAGGATGATAATATCCTTAGGCATCACCAGCTCCGTCTCCTTCTTACGATTGTGGATTTCAAAATCGTAGATAGGCTTTTCTATTGGCTTTCTATCTAATAAGCCCTTTAGGTGTTTAATCAGTAGTTCATTATCGAAGGCAAAAGGATGGTCGTAGTTGGTCTTCTCCCTCTCCTCAAAACTTAGGTGGCTTTGGTCCTTATAATAGGAGTCCTGCTCTATTATGGCTATATCCGTCTCCTCAATGCTTTTAAAGATTTCCCTAGAAACTGTGGACTTTCCTGAGCCTGTCCCACCTGTAATCCCTATTAAGATAGGCCTGTTCAATAGCTTCACTCTCCCCTGCGTTTTCTGATTAAATAATACTTGTCTACTGGCTTATCCATCTTCATCTTGACTATCTGCTGCGGATGTGGTGCCACATCTATTTCATTTCCTTCTTCATCCCAAAGCTTATCTATCTTTTGAGTGAAGTGTTCAACTCCTGGGCCGAAGACTTCTATCTCGTCCCCTTGGTAAAACCTATTCCTCTGCTCCACAGTGGCAATTTGACTTTCCTCATCATAGTCTAGGACCATGCCAATAAAGTCATATCCCCTGATATAGGAGCTGGTTTCATATACTTGCGCTTCGGAATCTGGCTTTCCAAAGAAGAAGCCTGTGGTAAAGTCCCTGTGGCTGACCTTCTTAATCTCCTCCAACCATTGCTCATCAAATCTATAGTTTTCAGGATCCGCATAGTAGGCATCTATGGCCATCCTATAGGACCTGATTACCGTAGCCACATAATAGGAGCTCTTAACCCTTCCTTCGATTTTAAAGCTATTAATGCCAGCCTCTATTAGGTCTGGTATATGTTCTATCATACAAAGGTCCTTGGAATTCATAATAAAGGTACCTTCCTCATCTTCAAAGACTGGGAAGTATTGGCCTGGCCTTTTTTCCTCCATCAGGTAATACTTATACCTACATGCATGGGCGCAGTCTCCCATGTTAGCATCCCTGCCGGTCATGTAGTTGCTTAGTAGGCACCTACCTGAATAGGAAATGCACATGGCCCCATGGACGAAGGTCTCTATAGTTAAGTCTTCAGGAACCTTCTTCCTGATT
The DNA here is from genome assembly GCA_012521625.1 of Tissierellia bacterium. Lineage (GTDB taxonomy): Bacteria > Bacillota > Clostridia > Tissierellales > Tissierellaceae > JAAYTL01. The sequence continues at coordinate 9,942 of JAAYLY010000103.1, forward strand.
TCCTTAATCTCCTCCAGGGACAACTCCCTAGCCAGGATAACCCTCCTAGCACCCTGCTCATACCAGAAGTTGATGGTGGCCGCATTGGTTACGCTGGCCTGGGTGCTGATGTGGACTTCCAGATCCGGCACCGTCTTCCTGATGATGGAAAACATGCCTGGGTCTGAAACAATAACTGCATCTATACCTATTTCATACAATTCAGTTACATATTCTTCTAGACCCACTAGATCATCCTCGTGGGGTATGATGTTTAGGGTTACGTAGACTTTCTTACCCCTTTCATGGGCAAAGTCTACCCCTTCCTTAATCTGATCCATGGTGAAGTTCTTTGACGCCTTCCTAAGGCCAAAGGCTTCACCACCTAGATAGACGGCATCTGCTCCATATCTGATGGCCATCTTTAGTTTTTCCAAATCACCTGCTGGTGCTAATAGCTCTACCTTCTTCAAATCAACTTTCCTCCCTGTAAATTAGTGCTACCCCGTCTCCAATGGGGATAGTAGCAGAAACGAAACCTTCTACTTCATTTATATAGCTTAAGAATCTTCTAAGCCTCTTAACTATGGTAATCTTCCTTCTAATCACCAGTTCATCGGTGGCCACCATCCCCCTAAAGAGGACGTTGTCGGCTATGATGATGCCACCAGGATTTAGAAGGTCCATGCTTCTGTTGAAGAATTCTATATACTGCCCCTTGGCTGCATCCATGAAGATAAGATCATACTTTTCATCCAGCTGATAGAGAACCTCTAGGGCGTCCCCCCTTATTATCTCTATCTTATCTTCATAGGGGCTCCTACTAATAAAATCCTGGGCTAGTTCTACCATATCCTCTCTTCTTTCAATGGTAGTTATACTACAATCTCCCTTTAAGGTTTCCGCCATAAGGAGGGCTGAGTAGCCTATGGCCGTACCTATCTCCAGAATCCTCTTGGGCTTTTTCATCCTTAGAATTACCTTCATCAGCTGAGCCACCTCAGGTTGGACGATAGGCACATGGTTTTCTTCTGCATATTCTTCCATTTTTACTAAAAAATCTATATTTTCAGGTACTAATTCTCTTATATAGTCGTTTATATATTCTTCGTTGATATTTACCAATTTAAACTACTCCTTTAATTTTTAGGCTTAGCCCTTAGATGTTCCTCATAGGTCCTAGTAAAGGTATGGCTGCCGTCGGAACCTGTTAATACAAAGAATAGGTAGTCTACATCCGCTGGATTAACTGCCGCTACTAGGCTGGCCTTACCAGCTGATGCAATAGGTCCAGGTGGCAGGCCCATATTCACATAGGTGTTATAGGGTGAGGGGATTTGGGTTTCGGCTGTAGTTAAGTTTTCCTTCCTCTCCCCTAGGATATACTGTACCGTGGCACAAGATTCCAACTTCATACCCTTCCTAAGCCTATTGTGAAATACAGCTGACATCAAGGGTCTTTCCTCATCAAGCTTACCCTCCCTCTCTATAATGGAGGCCAGGGTAACGGCTTCATTTAGGGTAAAATCAAATTCAGCTAACTTATCCTTAATTTCAGCTTCATAGATCTTTTCAAACTCTGCCAACATCTTCCTTATTATATCTTCTTCAGAAGCTGAAAGGTATACCTCATAAGTGGATGGAAATAGGAATCCCTCCAAGGACTGCCCTTCCTCCAATTCCCTTAAAAAGGAAAATTCACCTTCAAAATTAGCCTTGTCTGAGGCCAATTCCATAAATCTATCAAAATCAACTAGGCCTTCATCTGCTAGCCTTTGGCCAATCTGGTCCAATTCATAGCCTTCCGGAATGGTAAACCTAGTGGTGTCATAAGACTTGGTCCCCTTAGTAAGAAGCCCTACTATCTCCTCTAAATCCATAGACCTATTGAAGGAGTACTCTCCAGCCTTTAAGCTGCTGCCTACTCCCATCTCCTTAACCTTTAATTTAAAGATCCATCTATTGTGTATAAGGCCATTTTCATATAGGATGCTGGCGATTTTTTCTGTGCTGCTGCCTGCTGGAACTTCAACCCTTATTTCCTTGTTATCCCCTAGGGCCACTGGGCCTAAAGCCTTGCGGTAATATCCTAGGGCAAAATATACAGCTGCTATAATAATTAAAGCTAGGACTATAACTATAATGGAGCTAATCCCCTTAGCTTTTGTCTTTTCCATATTTTCACCTCAAGTTTCTAAAATTCTCTAATCTTACTGGCCTTTTCATAGACATATAAAATTAGGTTGCCGAAGATGGCAACGGATGCCAATTCACCAGCTGCTATTCCTAATACCACAATTAAGTATGGAACCTTAGTAAAATATGATACCCAGCTTGAAACAACTAAGCCATTTAATATTACTGGAGGTAGGATGGCTGTGAACTTGGACTTCATCTTAGATGTTAGTATGGCAGCTACTAGGGTAACTAAACTGCCCCCAACTATATCCACTAGCCCGAAGCCAGAATAGGTTGCCAAAATTGTATTAGATAATAAGCAGCCAACAAAAACCCCAGGCACTGCTGCTGCTTCAACTAGAGGCAAGAGCACTAAACCCTCTGCCAGCCTCAGCTGCACTGGGCCAAAGGTAAGGCTTGCAATAGGTAGTGGTATCATTTGAACCAATACCAAGACTAAATAGATGGCAGCTATAATACTGGCCTTAGTTAAATATCTAGTATTCATACTTTCCCTCCACTTAATCTTACTC